>JASIBJ010000566.1 GCA_030045215.1 Streptosporangiaceae bacterium
CTCGACGGTGGCCCGGACGGCGTCCGTTCGAACGTGGTGTGCCCGGGCGACATCAAGCCCGGCATGCGGCATATGGCCCCGCCGGGCGAGGACGACACGCCCGAGTCAGACGACGACTGGCTGGTGCCGCCCATCGGGAGGATCGGCGAGGCCAGGGACGTTGCCGCCGCGGCGGTGTTCTACGCGAGCCAGGAAGCTGAGTTCATTACCGGCACGACGTTGCTGGTGGACGGCGGGATGACGGCCGGCTACCTGCAACGCGAGCGCAGTACCACCGAAAGCCAGGCCGGCACGACCGGTCCGGGGTGAGCCCGTAAGCCAGGCTGGCGGCCATCAGGATCCGGCCGGGCCAGCCTCGGCGGGCAGCGTGATCGTGAACCTGGTTTCCCCGGGGCGGCTGGTCATGTCCACGTGCCCGCCGTGAGCCGCCGTCACGGCTTGCACGATGGCCAGGCCGAGTCCGCTGCTGCCCGCAGCCCGAGACCGGGATGAGTCTCCGCGGACGAAGCGCTCGAATATGGTCGGCTGCAGTCCGGGGGGGATGCCGGGCCCGTTGTCGGTCACGCTCACGGTCGCGACGCCAGGACCGGAGGAGACCGCGACGGTCACCGCAGTGCCCGGCGGGGTGTGCCGGGCCGCGTTGCTCAGCACGTTGGCGAGCACCTGGTGCAGCCGGTGCTCGTCGCCGCGCACGGTGACGGGCTCGTCGGGCAGGTCGAGCTGCCAGCGGTGGCCTGGCGCGGCGGCGCGCGCGTCGCTGGTGACGTCGATGGCGAGCCTGGTCAGGTCGACTGGCTCGCTCGCGAGCGGCCGGCCCGCGTCCAGCTGAGCCAGCAGCAGCAACTCATCGACCAGCACGCTCATCCGCGCCGACTCCGACTCGACCCTGCTCAGCGCGTGCGCGACGTCGGGTGGCAGCCGATCCGGATTCCGCCGGGCCAGTTCGGTGTACCCGCGAATCGCCGCCAGCGGCGTCCGCAGTTCGTGACTGGCGTCCGCGGCGAAGCTGCGCAGCCGGGCCTCGCTTGCCTCCCGGCGCGCGAGTGCCGATTCGACGTGGCCGAGCATCCGGTTGAACGCGCTGCCTACCTGACCGACCTCGGTTCGCGGATCGGCGTCAGGCACCCGCTCGGGCAGGCTCACCTGGCCGCTGGCCAGCGGCAGCTGGGTGACCCTGGTGGCGGTGGCCGCGACCCGCCGGAGCGGGCGCAGCGAGACCCCGACCCAGGCGGTGCCGATCAGGCCGGCCAGCAGCAGGGCCAGCGAGAACACCGCGATCTCGGCCAGCGCCACCTCGTGGAGCGTGGTGGTCACCAGGCTGAGCGGCATCCCGGTCACGGCCAGGTTGTCACCCACCGGCTGGGTCACGACCTGGTACGTGCCGTAGTCCGAGAGCTGGACGGTTCGCGGCTTGCTGGGGTCCGGCCTGTCGGCGGAGCCGCGCGAACTTGCGACCGACAGGCTGGTCAGCAGCGCGTCGTCGCTCTGCGTCAGCTTGCAGGAGTCCGAATCCGCCATGCCCGCCGTGACGTTCCCGTCCGGCTCGATCAATGCGCTGATGGTGCCGGCCTCCTGCTGCTGCGCGCAGGGATCGGAGCCCTGGCTCGCGCCGGCCCCGGAGCCTGGGGCGCTGCCGGGCGCGCCATGCTGCAGGCAGGTCACGTAGCGGTTGCTCGCGTCCTCCAGCTGCGCGTTCAGGCCCGACATCAGGACCGACTCAAGGTGGGCGTAGGTGACCACGCCGACCGTCGCGCAGGCCAGGAACAGCAGCGCCAGCAGCCCGGCGATGAGTCGGCCGCGCAGCGTCCGGCGCGCCAGCCACCGGCCCGCGGGGGTGCGGGCCTGGCCGGCCTGCGCCGGCGCCTCGTGCGCGCTCATGGTCAGGCTGGCGGCTTCAGCACGTAGCCGACGCCGCGGACGGTGTGGATGAGCGGCTCCCGGCCGGAGTCGATCTTCTTCCGCAGGTAACTGATGTACAGCTCAACCACGTGCGCCTGGCCGCCGAAGTCGTAGTTCCAGACGCGGTCGAGGATCTGCGCCTTCGACAGCACGCGCCGCGGGTTGCGCATCATGAACCGCAGCAGCTCGAACTCGGTGGCGGTGAGATCGATCAGCTCGCCGCCCCGGCGCACCTCCCTGGCGTCCTCGTCCATCGTGAGGTCGCCAACGGCCAGTTCGGTGCCGCTGCTGGCCCGCGCCATCCCGGCGCGGCGCAGCAGCCCGCGCAGCCGCGCCAGGACCTCCTCCAGGCTGAACGGCTTGGTGACGTAGTCATCCCCGCCCGCGGTGATGCCGTTGACGCGGTCCTGGATGGAGTCCCTGGCCGTCAGGAACAGGACGCACACGTGCGGAAGCACGGTCCTGACCCGGCGCAGCACCTCCAGGCCGTCGAAGTCGGGCAGCATGATGTCGAGCACGATAGCGTCCGGCTCGAACTCGCGGGCGGCACGCACCGCGGTGCTCCCGTTGGCCGCGGTGCGGATCTCCCAGCCCTCGTACCGCAGCACGCTGGCCAGCAGCTCCAGCAGGCTGGGTTCGTCGTCCACCACCAGGACCCGGACCGGGCTGCCATCGGCCCGGTGCAGGCCGGGAGCCGAGTCGATCGTGGGGGCGAGGGGCTGTTCCATCACTGTCACCATTCCTCGAGCATCGCAGCGGCGGCTCGGGCGAGGGTCTGGGCTACCTCAGAGTTTCCTCTGAGTGCGTTCGCCGCAGCCCCCGGGGAGGATCGCGCCAGCGCGAGAGCAGGCCACCTGCACGGCCCGCAGAGCTAGTCCTGAGCAGGGAGCGGGCCGGCTGTCGTGTCGACCACGCGGACTCCCGGGGCGAAGTAAGCGACGGCGGCAGTCAGCTTGCCGTGATCCAGCACCCAGCCGTTCGTACCGGCCCTGGTGACCGCCGCCTCGGCCGGTATGCCCGGCGCCTCCAGTCGCGCCGCGGCCTGCGAGCTTCGCCCGATGAACTTGCCGCTGAGTGGCAAGGCTCCGGGTCGCCGCTCAACGCCGACGAACTCGAGCCTGCTGACTCGCCCCGAGAACGGCCCTCGCCAGATGATCACGCGCGTGACGTCCTCCCACGGGAACACTCGCGTCGTCGACTTCGGGTAGAGCGGCGACGCACACAAGGTGACTCCCGCCTGATCGACGCGGACGGCGATCGGGCGCCGGAAGCTGACAGCCGCCATCATCACTGCGCCGCCGCCGAAGAACGCGATGACCACGAGCCTCAGCCACAGCGGCATGCCGGGCAGCAGCGCGGCGGCGCAGCAGACCAGCGCTATCCCGATGATGCGCCATGACTGACGATTCCAGCCATATTTCGCTTCATACGACATGCCCGGCTGATCGATATACATGAGTATGCGAGTGCCGAGCCACCAGGGGCAAGCACGTCGCTGGTACGCCAGCGCGGCAATCGGGCACGGGCGGTCCGCGGCCGTCAGGCGTCCGGAGCGGTCAGCCGCGGGCGCGGATCTGGGCGAAGGGTACGTCCTTGTCGGCGCGGATCTCCGGGGGCAGGCCGAGGACTTTCTCGGCGATGATGTTCTTCTGGATCTCATCGGTGCCGCCGGCGATGGACTGCGCGGGAACCGACAGCAGCACCTCGGCGATCGTCCCGCTCATCGGCGAGTCCGGTCCGGTGAGCAGCGCCTGCGCGCGGGCGATCATCGAGTGAACCCGCGCCGCCTCGCGGGCCAGGTTGCTGAGCGCGAGCTTGCCGACCGAGCCCTCGGCTCCCGGCCGGGCGCCGCGGG
>JASIBJ010000057.1 GCA_030045215.1 Streptosporangiaceae bacterium
TCGGCGTCATCCAGCACCAGGAACGGCGCGTTGCCGCCCAGTTCCATCGAGCAGTTCGTGACGTAGTCGGCGGCCTGCTTGAGTAGCATCCGGCCGACTTCGGTCGACCCGGTGAAGGACAGCTTGCGCACCCGCGGGTCGGCGAGCACCGCCTGCGTCAGCGGGCCTGGCTTCATGGTCGGCACGACGTTGACGACGCCGTCGGGGACGCCCGCCGCGCTCAGGATCTGGGCCACGGCAAGCGCGCTCAGCGGGGTCTCCTTGGCCGGCTTGAGCACCACCGTGCAGCCGGCCGCGAGCGCGGGGCCGATCTTGCGCGTCGCCATCGCCGCGGGGAAGTTCCACGGCGTGATCATATAGCTGACCCCAACCGGCTGGCGGAGCACCATGATCCGGTTCGCGCCGGACGGGGCGACCGACAGCTGACCGTCGATCCGCACGGCCTCCTCCGCGTACCAGCGGAAGAACTCGGCCGCGTACAAGACCTCCCCGCGCGCGTCCCTGAGGGCCTTGCCGTTCTCCAGCACCATCAGCCGGGCAAGCTGGTCCGAGCGCTCGACCATCAGCTCGTACGCCCTCCGCAGGCACTCTGCGCGCTGCCTGGGTGGCGTCGCTGACCACGAGGGCAGCGCCGCTGCCGCCGCCCCGACCGCGTCGAGGCCATCCTCAGGGCTGGCATCCGCTACCTCAGTGAGCACGTCCTCGGTCGCGGGGTCAATGACGGGCAGCGTTCCCGACCGGCCCGATGACCACTGCCCGCCGATTAGCAGGCGGGTCGGGGCGTCAATGCCGGTTATGGTCGCCAAGTCGGCTGTCACGGTGTCCTCCTGCCCGGTGGCGGGACCGCGGCCTCGGGTCCCGGTATCGACAGTACCAACGCCTGTCTACCCCGCTGGGGGCACCGAGCGAGCCTCTGCGCGCTGGTCGCCCCGAGGTGGCCAGGCTGTTCTGCGGGCAACTTCCGCTGGGCCGTCAGCCGCCCTCTGGCGCCTCGCCCGCCCCGTCGTCCGAGGGCTCGCCGCCCGTGTCCGCGCCTGCGGGCAGGCTCGCGTCCGCGCTGGCCGACAGCGGGGCCGGGGTCTTGGCCTCCGCAAGCAGCGTGTCGAGGCGCGGGCCACCCACCGTCCTGAAGGCGCGGTGGGTCCGGCTTCGATCCAGCAGCGCCACCTCGAGCTGATCACCCGTGATGTTCTCGCCGCTGCCGCCTTCGTTCTGAACCGCCAGCGCGGCCACCGCCAGCCCCATCGCCTCTTGCAGCGACAGGCCCGGCCGGTAACGCTCCTTGAGAACCTCGGCTACCCGCTCGGCCGGGCCGCCCATCACCACGAACCCGCTGCGTTCCTCGGCCACCGAGCCATCGAAAATGATCCGGTAGATCTGGTCGGTATCGCGGCTGCTGCCCACCTCGGCGACCACGATCTCGACCTCGTACGGCTTGCTGCTGTCGGTGAAGAGGCTGCCGAGCAACTGCGCGTACCAGTCGGCCAGCCCGCGCGAGGTAACGTCCCGCCGGTCGTACTGGAAGCCGGTCATGTCGGCGTACCGGACGCCAGCCTTGCGCAAGGTCTCGAACTCGTTGTACCGGCCCACCGCCGCGAAGGCGATCCGGTCGTAAAGCTCGGAGAACTTCCTGAGCGCCCTCGAGGGATTGGGGGCAACGAACAGGATGCCGGCATCGCAGGTGATCACGACGCCGCTGCGGATCCGCGTCAGGACCTTGCGGGCATAGTCCGCCTTGTCCTTCATCACCTGTTCAGGTGACACGTAGAACGGCATCGACACCGCTAGCGTTCCTTACTCGAGTAGGGCCGACTGGGAAGTGTTCGGCAAAACAGCAGCAGTCAGGACGAGATCTGCTGCATCTCCGCGGCCGGCCCATCGGGCAGCCGTAGCCGCTCGTTCACGACGGCCAGAGCGTACCTGGCGGCGTCCTCCTCCGAGAGCCGCTTGAAGCCATCCTCGGTCACGGTTGCGATCACGGGGAAGATCCGCCTGCCCACATCGGGCCCGCCGGTCGCCGAGTCGTCGTCGGCCGCGTCGTACAGGGCCTGCATGCAGGCGAGCACCGCGTCGTCGGTGGACATGCCGTCCCGGTAGAGCTTCTTCAGCGCGCCGCGGGCGAACAGCGACCCGGAGCCGACGCCGGTGAACCGCTGCTCTTCGTAGCGACCGCCGGTCACGTCGTAGCTGAAGACGCGGCCGCGCCTGGTCTCCTCGTCGTACCCGGCCAGCAAGGGCACAACGACAAGGCCCTGCATGGCACCGGCCAGGTTGCTTCGCACCAGCCCTCCCAGGCGGTTCGCCTTGCCTTCCAGCGACAGCGACCGTCCCTCAAGCTTCTCGTAATGCTCGAGCTCGACCTGGAAAAGCTTGACCAATTCGGCGCCGATGCCGGCCACGCCGGCGTAACCGACGCAGGTGTACTCGTCGCTGCGGAAGACTTTCTCGACGTCACGTTGCGCGATCATATTGCCGGCCGTCGCACGCCGGTCGCCGGCCATCACGACCCCCTCCGCGCTGACCGCGGCGACGATCGTCGTGCCGTGCGGGATCTCGTGAGGACCGGTCCCGGCACCACCGGCGGCACTGCTCGCACCGCCCGGTAGCAACTCGGGCGCCGTCATCGTCAGGAAGTCAGCGAATGAAGAAGAGCCCGCGGCCAGGAATGCCGAAGCTTGCCACCGTGACTGGGGTTCTATGCCGCCCACCGCAAACGTCCTTCCGGCCTGGTACACCACCTGGACACGGCCAGACCCGTTACCGGCTGGCCGCGCTCGCCCAACCCACCTGCCTATGACCCTAGCCCCGCGGCCCGCCCCGTGGCGCCGGGGAGCGCTGGCGTTCGCTCAGGGCTGTGTTTTCCCGCTCGCCTGCCGGGGCGCCCTTCGGCTGCCGTCTTCCCTCGTCGCACAACCCGCTCCTCAGTCCAGACGGCACCGGCGCCCCTCCGGCTCGCTCGGGGGTTCCCGCTCGCCTGCCGGGGCGCCCTGCTGGCTCGCTCGGAGTCCAGGCGCCGCCCTCCGGCTCGCCCGGGGTTGCCCGCTCGGGTTACTGGCCGCCCTTTTGCACATACGACCGGACGAACTCCTCGGCGTTCTCCTCGAGGACTTCGTCGATCTCGTCCAGGATCGCGTCCACGTCGTCTGTCAGCTTGTCCT
>JASIBJ010000567.1 GCA_030045215.1 Streptosporangiaceae bacterium
TGGCCGCGGCCGTCATGCCGGGGCCACCCGTGCCTGCCATGCCCGGGCTGGCCGCGGCCGCCGTGCCCGGCCAGCCGGTGGCCGGACCAGCGGGAAACGGGCTGCCCGCCGGGGCGACGGTCTCGGGCACCTCCGGCCTGACCGCGAGCCACGCGCACATGACAATCAGCACCGCGACGAAGGCGCAGTACGCCCAGAACCAGCCAGTCAGGCTGGCGCTTACCGTCAGGCTTGCCCCACGGGCTTGCGACCCCGTGATACCAAGCTGGGTCAGCGGCGACTGCGTGACCTGGACGATAGCGGAGATCAGCTGAGCGATCAGGGGCACGATGGCACCGGCCGCGAGCGCCCAGCCAAGCCTGGCCGGGCGCCAGAGCGCGGCGGCGACCAGCACCGCGACGACGGCGATCATCACGGCGACGTCGCCGACGATGACCGGTCCAGGGTTGGAGAACGCGTTGCCCTCGGTCAGCGTCTGGCTGGCGGTCGGAGTGGTCAGGACGTAGCGGTCCCATGAGGGCGCGAACGTGATCGCAGCCCCCACCCCGGCGGCGATCAGGGTCGCGACGAAGCCCATCCCGGCACCGCGCACCTGACGAGGCCAGTCGACGGGCCAGCGCCCGAATGCCAGGCAGGAGCCCGCCGCGCATCCGAGCCAGCCGATAAGCCCGAGGACGAGCCCGACGCCCATGCCGGCCGCGTGTGCGCCGTGGGCCAGCGGCAGGCCTGCATCGGCGAAGAACAGGCCGAACGTCACGACGCTGAGGCCGAGCCCGAGCAGCGCCCCGATCCGCTGCCGGGCGCCGCCCAGCCCAATGAGCAGCGCCGCGGCCGCCCACCCGGCGAGGTAGATGACGTGCGGCACCAGGTTGACCGGATCGGAGGCGAGGCTCGAGCCGCTCACGTAGGTGGGGAACAGGCCGATGACACCGCAGACGAGGCCGAAGATCAGCAATCCGACGGCGACGGGGTTCTGCCAGGTCGCGCTCGCGCCGAGGCGCTGGCCGCCGTACTGCCCTTGGGTCGCTCCGTTGGGCTGGCCCCAAGGAGACTCACTGTGACCCGACGCCCCGGAGCCATGGCCCCCATAAGGCTGGCCGCCATAAGGCTGTCCGGCGTAAGGATGAGCAGCGTACGACTGGCCAGCCTGGGCGGCGTAAGGCTGGTCGGCCGGGGCGCTGTAGGGCTGGCCGCCCGCCGTATGGGGCTGACCGCCCGCCGCCATGTGGGGCTGACCACCCGGAACAATGAACGGCTGAAGGCTCGGCGGCCCGGCCGGCTGGGCCGCATCCGGCGCCGCGGACTGGCCGGCCTGAGCGGTCGGCTGGCCGGCCTGAGCGGTCGGCTGGCCGGCCTGATCGGTCGGCCCGGCCGGGGCGGCAGTAGGCGGGCTTACCTGGACGATCGTGCCGGGCACTTCGATGGCCACGAACCGATACCACGCGGCTGACCAGCCCTCCGGGGTCCCAGGCCACCACTCGTTCGGCTGGGAGTGACTCGCACCGGCGGTCCATATCCCGTATCCCTGGGGCCACTGCCCCAGTTCGTAGTTGGTGCCGCGATAGGCGATGATCACGTTCTCACGCACGGTTCTGAACCCCTCATGGTTGATCGTGACCGCCAGCGTAGAAGCTTGGGCTGCAGGTTTGCTGGAAGATCGCTCAGGCATTCCTGACGTCCCGCTCGGAAGGCCTAACCCTCGCAAACCCGGAGGAGGTTCGTGCGCGTCCCATCCGGTTCCAGCCGCGAGGCCGTATGGGCCCCCCGCCTACGAACCGCCCGGCCGGCCCGATCCAAGCTCGTCGATGCAGACGCAAGCCGCCAAGCGGGAACGCAGCTACCCCTGTGCTGCCGGGCGACGGGCATAGCGGACCGCGTGGGGGCGGTACTCGCCAGTGATCTCAGCGACAGCAAGCTTTCCCAGGAAGTCGCGCGGACCGTCGAAGTCAGGCATCTCCAGATAGGCCGCGCCGATGCCCTCGGGATCGTGCGCGTCAGAGCCAGCTCCACCCGGCAGCCCGTATCGGGAGGCTAGGTCCGCGGCGCGGCTGTTGAAAACCAGATCCGGATCCTCCACCTTGGCATTGAAGACCTCGACAACGTCGGCCAGTCCGTCCCGGCATAGCTGCTCGGCCGTGTCGCCCAGGCTTGACCGGCCAGGGTCGAACGGATGCGGCAGGTAGATCAGCCCACCCTGCGCCCTGATCAAGCCGGTCACCTCCGCCAGGGGTAGCACGTACGGAATTCGCTCGGTCAGGAACAGCCCGATCACGTCACCGTGCCGCGTCCGGATCTCCTCGCCGATAACCACGCGAGCGCCGATGCCGCGCTCCGCTGCCGCCACCGCGGCCTTGGTGACGTTGTGGTCGGTGACGCAGACCACGTCAAGCTGGTTGCGCCGCACCTGGTCAGCAAGATCATCGATCGTGGTGACCGCGTCGCCAGATTCCACCGTGTGCAGGTGGCAGTCGACCCGGACCCAGCCTGGGCGCGTCACCGGGCCTGCGGAACGGCGACGCCAAGCTCGGCGAGCAGTTCCTGGGAGTAAGCGATCCGCCCTGTCAGGCTGCGTGGCTCGCGGTGACACAGCATCAGCGCGGCCTCGGCCATGACCGAGGCGGGCTCGGAATTCGGATCGTCGTCTCCGCTGGTCAGGTGGTGGAACAGCGTGCCCGGCGTGGGGACGACCTTGGTGGGCGACAGGGCATTCACCGCGATGTTGTCTGGATACAACTCTGCGGCCAGCCCGGTGGAGAACCGCTCGATTGCGGCCTTGCACATGCCGTAGACGGTGCCACCGCGGCCGGCGAACGGACCAGGCGGCATGACGGGATGCCGGGCCGCGATCGAGGAGATGTTCAAGATCCAGCCGGCGCCCCGCTCGCGCATTCCCGGCGCGACCAGGGTGGCCAGGTGGAACGGGGCCTCCACCTGAACCGCGAACATAAGCGCGTAGCGCTTGGGAGTGAAGTCCTCGACCCTGATGAAATAGGTGACCGCCGCGTTGTTGACCAGGATGTCGGGCGGGCCGAACTCGCGGACCGCAGTCGTGACGAGTTGCTCGCGCTCGGCGGGCTGCGACAGGTTGGCAGGGATGGCGACGGCCGTGCCACCCGCGGCCTCAATCTCGGCCACCGTCTCGCCGATCGTGCCTGCAAACGGTGACGTGTCAGCCTGCGTGGTCCTGGCGACTACCGCAACCGCGGCCCCTTCTGCCGCGAAGCGCCGCGCGATCTCCGCGCCGATGCCGCGGCTCGCGCCGGTGACGATGGCCACCCGGCCGTCGAGCATTCCCATTCGGTCCTCCGCGTAACGGTCGCGCCGTCCTGTCTGGCGTTTCGGCAGTGGAGCGAGATACTAGAACTGCGTTCGCCAGTCAGCGCAGACTGGCTGCTCCGGCCGTTACCAGGTTGGGTTTCACCATTTGACCCTGCCGCCTGGTATATGACAAGGGCCTCGGCGCGGCCAGCGGAGCGTCCCGGAGGCAAGTGGCCGCACGGCTGTGCGAGGTAACGCGGCATGCAAGCGCTCGACGTTCAGCCGCTGAATTCGACGTCCGCTGTTTCCACGGTGCCCGCTGTCCGCTTGGGTGCCGTCTGATACTTCCAGTAGAGGTTGGTGTGCGCGATGACCTGGTCCGGCGGCGGGGCACCCCACTCCGACTGGTCCTCGGTCGTGTGCGCGTCACTAACCAGGATCGTGTCGTAACCTCTTGCCAGCGCGCCGTGCAGGGTCGAGCGGATGCAGGCGTCTGTCTGTGCTCCGACGACGAGGAGTCTGCCAACTCCGAGACCTGACAGCACGGTCTCGAGTGCGGTGTCTTCGAACGAGTCGCCGTACTCCTTCTCAACTAGCGGCTCGCCGTCATCGCGACGCAACTCGGAAACGATCTGCCAATCGTCGCTTCCCTTGGTCAGGTTATCGTCGGAGTGCTGGACCCAAACGACCGGAACCTGCTCCTGCCTGGCCTTGTCCACGAGTTGGCCGATGTTCGCGACAACGGAGTCGCGCTCGTAGTTCCCCGCAACGACGCCAGTCTGGACGTCCACGACAATCAGTGCCGTGTTCGGCCGGTTCTCAAGCGTTGTCATGTGGCCACCTCCGCTGCAGCGCGTTCCGGTCCTGCCACAGCAGACCGATTTCCTCCAACGTACGGAATATCACAGAGGGCTGAACGACGGCTGCGCCCGGACGTGATGAGGCGGAGCCCGCCAGGGCCCGGAGCGTTCGGCGTCCCGGTTATCAGTCCCGTGCCATGAAGGCGGCGTTGGCGGCATTGAGCTGGTAGGCAGGATGTCTTGCTCACATCGGAAGCAAACGCCGATGGCGCCCATGGGCGGAGATGTTCGTAATCCGCCGGCGCCAGCAGCCGAAATACTAGAAGCGTGTTCTACTAACCCTTATTGGATCTCGTTGGCCGGAGCCTGCTGATGCATGCACCGGCCCGCCTGCGTGGAGGTCACTGTGTCGCTCGATCACAGTCTCGTCGGCCTGCCAGGGGAGCCGCGCGAGCGTTCGTGGACATCGAAGGATGCACTTCTGTACGCGATCGGGGTCGGGGCCGGCCTAGGTGACCCGCTTCGGGAGTTGCAGTTCACCACGGAGAACTGCGAGGGCATCGAGCAGCAGGTGCTGCCAACTTACGGCGTCCTGCTGGCCCAGGCCGGGCCGTCGCGTAGCCTCGGCGACTTCGACCGGGCCATGCTGGTCCACGCTGAGCAGTACGTCGAGCTGCACCGGCCGCTGCCGGTCGAGGGAACTGTCCGGACGTCCTCGACCGTGACCGGCATCTACGACAAGGGCTCGGGCGCGCTCGTGGAATCGGAGAGCGTGGCCGTCGACGTGGCAACCGGGCAGCCAGTCATTACCAGCAGGACCGGCACGTTCATCCGTGGTGAGGGCGGCTTCGGCGGTGAACGGGGCAGTTCGGCGACATGGCGGCTGCCCGACCGCGCGCCTGACCATAAGGTCGTCGAGCAGACCCGCCCCGAGCAGGCGCTGCTGTACCGGCTGTCGGGAGACCGCAACCCGCTGCACGTCGACCCGAAGTTCGCGGCCAGGGGCGGATTCAGCCGGCCCATCCTGCACGGGTTGTGCACGTATGGCTTCACCGGGCGGGCGCTGCTGCAGGAACTCTGCGGCTGCGACCCGGCCCGGTTTTCCTCGATGTCCGGGCGGTTCAGCGCGCCGGTGCTGCCGGGCGACTCCCTGGTGATCTCGATCTGGCGCGATGGGGACGGGACAGCCTCATTCCAGACGGCGAAGGAAGACGGGACGGTCGTGATCGACCGGGGCCGGGTCACGTTCGCCTGACCCGTATCCGGTCCCATCGGCAGGCCTGCATCTGTCACGCTGAGCAGCGTGGAGCTGGATCGCCACCATCAGGCTGCCGTGCCCGACCCGGCGCTGGTCGTGCTGATCGGGCCATCCGGATCAGGCAAGTCAACCTGGGCCGCCGAGCGGTACCTGCCGCGTGAGATCGTCTCCTCTGACGGGCTGCGGGGCATCGTCGGCAGCGGCGAGCACGATCTGGACGCCTCCGCCGACGCGTTCTCGCTGCTCGATCAGATCGTGGAAGCTCGTGCCGGCCGCGGGCTGACCACGGTCATTGACACTCTTGGCCTGGACCCGCAGCGCCGGGCCGCCTATCTGGTGACAGCCCGGCAGGCCGGGCTCCCCGCGGTGGCGGTGATCTTCAATACCGACCACGCAACCTGCCGAGATCGCAACCGGTCCAGAGACCAGGCGGTGCCGGCCCAGGTACTGACGGCGCAACTGCGGCGGATGCGCGGCATGACGGCGGAGATCGCGGCCGAGGGTTGGGACCAGGTGCTGCGAGTGGATGCCCACGCGGAGCGCGCCGGACAGCCTGCCGTTGATCCCGATCGGCAGACCAGCCGGTCCGAGCCCGCTGATGAGCGTGCGTCGGGCTCCGGGCAGCCGGAGTTCATCCTGCAGCTTTCCCGCTTTGATTGGGGTGATGACCCGGCTGGCTGGCTCAGGGCCGTCGCCCTGGCTGCCGCGGAGGCTGGCTTTCGCGGCCTCGCGCTGATGGACCACCTCATCCAGATACCGCAGGTCGGGCGCGCCTGGGAACCCATTCCCGAGCCGCTGGTAACGCTCGGCATGCTGGCTGGCCTGCAGACCGGGCTCCGCCTCGGCACGCTCGTCACGCCCGTAACCTTCCGTGCTCCAGGCGTGCTGGCCAAGAGCATGGCGACGCTCGATGTGCTCTGCGGGGGCCGGGCGTTCTGTGGCATCGGAGCGGGCTGGTGGGATCGGGAGCATGCGGCCTTCGGCTTGCCCTTTCCTGCGGCGGGGGAGCGCCTCGACGAGCTTGAGGCCGCGATCGAGACCGCGCGGGCGCTATGGCAGCCCGGCACGAAGGCCTACCGCGGTGACCGCGTGCAGTTGCCGGAGACCACCTGCTATCCGCGTCCGGTGTCGAGCATTCCGATCATCGTGGGTGGCAGCGGGGAGCGGCGGACGCTCCAGATCGCGGCACGACTCGGCGATGGCTGCAACCTGCCGTCGGACCTCGAGGTGCTCGATCACAAGTTGGCTGTGCTTCGCGAGCACTGCCGGGCCGTAGGCCGGGATCCCGCGGACGTGCAGATCACCGTCCTCGACGTGCCTGTCATCGGGCGCAGCCGTGAGCATGTCGCCGCGCTCGTGGAACGGCTTCGCGGCCGATCTGATGCTGCCGCATTCGCTCGCCGGCGCCACGCGGGCCTGGCGGCCGACCACGCCGCTCGCTACCGCCAGCTAACCGAGCGAGGTGTGAGCACTATCTTCGTCGCGCTGCCGGACCTGGCCGGGCCCGACGACGTCGGAAGGCTTGCTCCTGTCATTGCTGCGCTGGGCTGACGGTGTCCTCGACCGAGCTGGCCGCACGCAGGGCGGCGTCCGGCCGACGAGGGCCGACGCGCCGGGGCCGGCGATTAGGTGGACATCCGCTCGGGCCCGCCCGGACGGATCTCCAGCCGCCGCTGATAGTCACTGCGGATCTTCGCTTGCAAGGCACGGGCCGATCCGGCATGAAACTCCTCGGCCGTGCGCAGGTAGTACGCCGACCAGACGCCATCAAGGCAAGTGATCGAGTAGACGCCTTGCCATCTGGCCCGGAGCCGCGCCAGTTCGGGTGGCACCTGGCGGTTGTCCTCGGGCGAGCACTCATCCATCGACGTGCCTTCTCCTGGCGGCTCTGGCCGGACAGCTGGAGGTGCCCGGGCGGGTCCAGAGCCGCTATGCATGATACCCAGGTAGTCCAGGGCATGCCAGTCAGAGCCTGGGGCGACTAGGAACTCCTACCGGACGGCAGGAGGCGATTCCTCGGTGCAGCGCGGCCATCGGGCGGGCATGTGAAAAAATGCCTGGGTACACCCAGGCTAACCAGGTCCTGCCGAATAGTGCCTGGTAGAGCCTGTCTAGCTTTGATGTCATGGAGGAGATTGACCACAACGCGGGTGAGCCCGTTTGGTCGCAGCTGGCCGGCATTTTGCGTCGGCAGATCGAGCGGGGAACCATCCAGCCCGGCAAGTTGCTGCCGTCGATCTCCACGCTCATGCAGCTCTACGGGGTCTCGGACGGCACCGTGAAGCGGGCGCTCCGGGCTCTGCGCGATGAGGGCATCGTGAGCACCGTCCCCGGCCGCGGTTCGTACGTCTCGGAATGACAGCGGGCGGACGACGAGCGCCTGACATGCCGGTCGCAGTCGACAGCTATGACACGGCGTGGCCAGATCGGTTCGCCGAGCAGCAGAGCGCGCTGACGCGACTACTCGCGCCCTGGCTGGCCGGCCCTGTGCAGCATGTCGGGTCCACTGCGGTCCCCGGCCTGCGCGCTAAGCCGATCATCGACATGCTGGCACCCGTCCGCTCGCTGCCCGACGCCCGCGCCGCCGTTCCGCTTCTGGCTCGGCACGAGTGGTTGTTCTGGCCGGAAGATCCGGCTGCGACGTATCGGCTGTGGTTCCTGCGGCCGACGCCAGCCAAGCGCACGCATCACCTGCAGGTGATCGAGCACGATGACCCGCATGCCGTCGCGCTGCTGGGCTTTCGCGATGCTTTGCGCGCTGACCCGCGTCTTCGGCGCGATTATGCCGAGCTCAAGGACGAGCTGGCGCGCCAGCATCCCAGTAATCGCAATGCCTATACCAACGCGAAGGCCGACTTCGTCGCGAGCGTCCTCAAGCAGGCCGGCTTGCCGGCCAATCGCCGCGACATGCTGCCCGAGTAATCGTCAGACCTGCCGCTTTTGACGAGCCTGACCGCCTCTGGACAATCACCGCTTGACGGCGTCAAGCCGTTAAATCACGCTAGAGGCTCCAGATCCGGCATCCGTCGCATCCCGCATCGGCGCGGCGTACGGGATGGCGAGCCAAGGAGGGCTCCATGCGCTTACTCCACCGATCACTAGCGGGCGGGATCACCGTCATAACCGTTATCGCCCTCACCGGGCTAGCGGGATCATTCACGACTACTGCGGTGGCTGC
>JASIBJ010000568.1 GCA_030045215.1 Streptosporangiaceae bacterium
TCCACGAGCGGCTGGGTAGCCGGCACCAGCGGCAGCCCGTCAGACCAGCCCTGCTCGTAGCAGTGCTCGATGGCCGCCTGCGCGGCGTCGGGGTCGAGTACGGTCACGGGCTTGACTCTGCAGCCTCGGCGGGACGACTGCCAGGACTCCCCGGATGGGTGAGCATCGCCAGCACCTCCGGCGCCAGCCGCTTGGCCCGCTGCCGGACCTGGTCGGCGTCGAGCACGGCCACCGGATGCTCGGTGAGCAGGTACGGGTAGCCGGGCGCGCCGCGCAGTTCGGCCATCGCGCTCGCGGTGACCGCAAACGCGTCACTGCAGATGACCGCCGCGGGTACGCCGGCCTGCTCGAACACGATGCCGTCGGCCACCGCGGACGCGCTGCAGGACCCGCAGTCGCCGACGCCGGTCACCACGACGTCGCAGTCCTGGCGGAATCGCTCGACCAGGTCGGCGGGTGCCGGCGCGGCGAAGTTCGGCTTGGTCTCGGCGATCGTCACGGACATGGCGTGATCGGAGGTCAGCAGGTCGCCGATCTCCGCCAGCAGCAGCGCCGCATTGTGCTTGGTGTTGTTCAACAGGCCTACGCGCAGGCCGGCCGGGTCCGCCCGGCGGGGCGCGAGCTCGAACCCTGCGGCCGGAACGGTGGCGGCGACGTCGGCCCGGCCCGTCGGGTCGAGGATGGCGTTCGGCATGACAGGAACTCCCTCTCAGGATTACTCGGGCGGCTCGTGTTCGTGGACGATCACGCCGCGGATGTTCTTGCCGTCATTCATGTCCTGGTAGGCCTCGTTCACCTGGTCGAGGCGGTACTTGCGGGTGACCAGCTCGTCGAGCTTGAGATCGCCTGAGCGGTAGAGGCGCAGCAGCCTCGGGATGTCGTACAGCGGGTTGCTGTCGCCGAACAGCGCGCCCCGGATCTGGCGCATGTAGCTGATCAGGAAGCCCGCGGGCAGGTGCACGGCGTGCTCGTCGAAGTGACCGACCGCGGTGATCGTCACCTTGCCGCCCTTGCCGGTCATCAGGACAGCAGCATTCACCATGTCCTCGGTGACGACCCCCGGCGTGAGGATGACGTGGTCGGCAAGCTGGCCCCAGGTTGTCTCCACGACGAACTCATGGGCCTGCTGCGCGGTCGCGAACGCGCGCGTCGCGCCGAAGACCGTGGTGGCCATCTCCCGCTTGAACTCGACCGGGTCGACAACGATGACGTCCTTCGCGCCCGCGAACCTGGCGCCCTGCACGGCGTTGCTGCCGACGCCACCCGCACCGAAGATCACGACGGTGTCGCCGGCCCTCACTCCGGCCGCGTGCACCGCCGATCCCCAGCCGGTGGGAACGCCGCAGCCGACCAGGCACGCGATCTCCCAGGGGATCTCGTCCACGAGCGGCACGCAGGCCCACTCGGACACCACGGCGTACTGCGAGAACGTGCCGAGCGTGCAGAAGCCACCCAGGTCCTCCTGGCCGAGGTGGAATCGGAATGTGCCGTCGAGGAACATGCCGGTGCCTGCGTTGAGGCCCTTCACGCACATGTTCTGATGGCCGGTCGAGCATGGCCGGCAGGCACCGCAGGCCGGGATGTAGGAACAGACAATCCGGTCGCCTGGCTTGACCCGGCGCACGTCAGGACCGACCGACTCGACGATGCCCGCGCCCTCGTGGCCTCCGACGACCGGCAGCCGCACCCTGGCGTCTCCGGTGGTGATGTGGTCGTCGGAGTGGCACAGCCCGGCCGCCATCAGCTGCACCCGGACCTCGTGTGCCTTCGGGTCGTCGAGCTCCAGGTCGGCTATCTCCCAGCCAACATGCGGGGCCCTGGCGATCGCGGCGCGCGTCGTGATCTGCATGGCGCTTCCTTCCTCACGGGGCTGTGCCAGCCCAAGGGGATCCTCCGTGTCCTCCCGCGGTGGCGAGCTCGGGAATGACCTCGGCGCCGATGAGCGCGATGTGATCCAGGTCGTGGATGTCGAAGATGTGCAGGTACACGGTGTCGGCGCCGGCCTCGGCGAGGTCGGCGATGCGCTCGCTCAGCAGTTCGGGCGGGCCGATCAGCATCGACTCGCGAATGCGGGGCGAGCCGACGATCGCGGCCCGGCGCTCGGCCTCGGCCTGAGAGGACCCGATCGCCACCGGGATGAAGCCCGACAGCCGGGCGCCCAGGGGATCGCGGCCGATGGCCTCGCAGGCCCGGCCGAACACCGCGAACCGGTCGCGTGCCTCGGCGACCGTGCTCAGCGCGGAGTTGAACTCGGTGGCAAACCGGGCGGCAATGGCCGGCGTGCGGCGCGGCCCGCCGCCGCCCACGATGATCGGCGGGTGCGGCCGCTGCGTGACCCGCGGCGGCGTGCGGTTGTTCTCGACCCGGTAGTAGCGGCCCTCGAACGAAAACGCGGGGGGTCGAGGGTGGTCGTCTCCCTGGGCCAGCTCGGCGTTCTCCGGCCCGGCGAGCCAGAGGCCGGTGATGATCTCGAGCTGCTCCTCCAGCCGGTCGAAGCGCTCCCGCATCGGCGGGAACGCAAGCCCGAAGGCAGCGTGCTCGCGCTCGTACCAGCCGGTCCCGATGCCCAGCTCGACCCGGCCCCCGCTCATCTGATCGACCGACGCCACGATGGCCGCGAGCAGGCCGGGAGCCCGGAAAGTGGCGGCCGTCATGAGGGAGCCGAGCCGGATCGTGGTGGTGTCGCGAGCCAGCCCGCCCAGGGTGGTCCAGCAATCGGTGGGCTCGTAGTCGGCGTCGTTCGGATCGACGCCGAACAGGTGATCGGACCGGAAGAACGCGTCGAAGCCGGCCCGCTCGGTCGCGAGCGCCAGCGCGAGGATGTCGTCGTACCGCGCGCCGTGCCTGGGCTCCATCAACACCCGCAGTCGAACCGGCCCGCTCATGCGACCGCCCCGGTGCCGCGCAGCGATACGGTCTTGACCTGGGTGTAGTCGAGGACCGAATCCGCGCCCATCGTCCGCCCGAAGCCGCTGTGCTTGTAGCCGCCGAACGGCCCGCCAATGACCCCGGCGCCGAGCGCGGCGTTCACATGCACCTGGCCCGCCTGCAGCCGCCGGCTCATCCGCACCGCACGGCCCACATCCCTGGTCCAGACCGACGCGACCAGGCCATAGTCGGTCCCGTTCGCGACCGCTATCGCCTCGTCCTCGTCGGCGACCGTGAGGACGGAGAGGACCGGCCCGAAAATCTCTTCCCTGGCGATGCGCATGCCCGGCTCGACTCCGTCGAACAGCGTGGGCTCGACGAAGTAGCCGCTCTGGTACCGGGCGCCGGACGGGACACCCCCGCCGGTGATGAGCTCGGCTCCCTCTTCCTCGCCAACGCACATGTAATCGAGTACCCGTGAGTGCTGCCTGGCGTTGATCAGCGGGCCCATCTGGACCTGCTCGTGCCACGCGCCGACCTGAACAGCCTGCATCCGCGTGGCCAGCCGGTCCACCAGTTCCGCGTGCACCCTCTGGTCGGCAATGACGCGGGAGCCGGCCGCGCAGATCTGGCCGGTGTTGAGCGTGATGCCTGCGACCATTGCCGGGACCGCAGCAGCGAGGTCGGCGTCGGCGAACACGACCTGCGGGGACTTACCGCCCAGCTCCAGGTGCAGGGGCGTCAGATTTCTGGCGCAGGCCGCCATGACCGACGCCCCGGTGCCGGGCGAGCCGGTGAAGCTCATCCGGCGAACGCCCGGATGCGCCGGGATCTCGGCGCCCGCCTCGGTGCCGTAGCCGGTGACCACGTTGATCACGCCGGGCGGGATGCCGGCCTCGAGGGCGAGCCTGGCGAGCGCGAGCGCGGTGAGCGGCGCGTCCTCGGCCGGCTTGATCACGATCGCGTTACCCGCCGCGATCGCGGGCCCGACGTCGGTGACGAACATCGGCCCGGGAGCATTCCACGGGATGACCGCGCCCACTACCCCGTACGGCTCGCGCAGCGTCAGGCCGATGACATCAGGCGACATCGTCGGCAACGACAGGCCGCTGACCTTGTCGGCCTGCCCGGCGACGAACCGAAGGATCCTGCCCATCGGCGGCGGGCCCCAGGACGGATGGCCGACCTCCAGGCACTCAAGCCTGGCCACCTCCTCCGCGCTGGCATCGATGAGCTCGGCCCATCGGGCGAGCAGCCGGCCGCGGGTCGTGGCGTCGGTATCGCGCCAGGCGGGAAAGGCTCGCTCGGCGGCCGTGACGGCCAGGTCCACGTCCGCGCTGCCGCCGCGGGGCACGGCGCCCAGCACGTCACCGGTGGCGGGGTTGATCACGTCGATGGTGCGGCCGTCGCAGGCAGGGACCCACTGGTCCCCGATCAGGTGCGCGCCGCGGATGATGAGCGGGCTCGTCGGGTCGGCGGAGGTGATAGTCATCGCCTGTTCCTCGGTTACCGTGGGCGGCCGGATCGGCTAGTGCTCGTGCACAATCACGCCGCGGATGTTCTTGCCGTCGAGCATGTCCTGATAGCCGTCGTTGACCTCGTCGAGCCGATACCGGCGGGTGATCAGCTCGTCGAGCTTCAGGTCGCCCGACTGGTACAGGCCGATCAGCAACGGCACGTCGACGAGCGGGCTGCAGCCGCCGTAGATGGACCCCTGGATCCGGCGCTGGTAGCCGATCAGCATGCCGGGGTTCTCATCGATCCAGCCTTTGCCCACGGCGGTAATCGTGACCTGTCCGCTCTTGCCGACGACGCTGATTGCGTCGTGGATAACCTCGTCGGTCAGGATGCCGACGGTGATGATCGCATGATCGGCGAGCTCACCCCAGGTGGTCTGGACAACGAACTCGTGCGCATCCTTAGCGGTGGCGAACGTGTGGGTGGCCCCGAACACCCCGGCCATCTCCCGCTTGAACGGCACGGGATCGACCACGATCACGTTCTTCGCGCCCGCCAGGCTGGCACCCTGGACGGCGTTGCTGCCGACGCCGCCGGAGCCGTAGATCACCACGGTGTCTCCCGGCCGGACACCAGCGGCTCGCACCGACGATCCCCAGCCCGTCGGCACGCCGCACGCCACCAGCGCGGCGACGTCGAACGAGATCTCCTGCGGGATCTTGATGACCGAGAACTCGGAGACGACCGCGTACTGCGAGAACGTGCCGAGTACGCACAGCCCGCCGAAGTCCTCGCCATCCTGATGGAACCGGAACGTGCCATC
>JASIBJ010000569.1 GCA_030045215.1 Streptosporangiaceae bacterium
CGGGTTCCTCGTGATAGTCCGCGCGGTGCCCGAGCTGATCCTGGCGATCGTCTTCGTGGTGGCCGTCGGCCTCGGCCTGGTGGCCGGCGCGTTCGCCCTGATCGTCGGCACCGTCGGGTTCATGTCCAAGCTCGTAGCCGACGGGATCGAGGAAGTGCCGCCGATGCCGCGCGAAGCCGTGCTCTCGGCCGGCGCGAGCAGATTCCAGGAGACCGCCACGTCGGTCGTGCTGCCCGCAGCGCCCGCCCTGGTCGGCAACGGGCTGTACATGCTGGACGTTAACTTCCGGTCCTCGACGATCCTGGGACTCGTGGGCGCCGGCGGCCTTGGCTTCATCTTGTTCGAGAGCGTGCAGATACTCGCTTACCGGACCACGGGCGCCGTCATCATCCTCACGTTCTCGGTCGTGCTCGTGATCGAGATCATCACCAACTGGGTCCGCAAGCACCTGATCTAGCGTTGGCGGCGTCGGCGAGCTATCGCCAGGCGGCGGCGGACCGCGGCCGGAGCGGCCGCGCAGGTGTAGGATCCGGACCCTGGCAAACCCTCTCGAATCCGAGCGGAGTGTCCCATGCCCCGTCATCCTGCGGCTGCTGTGGCATCGGCAATCCTGGGGCTGGCCGTCACGGTTTCGGTGGCGGCCACCGCGTTGACGGCGCATCCGCCGGCCGCTGCGGCCAGCGGGGTCCCGGCGCCATCGTGGATGGTGAAGGGCCAGGACTATCTCTCCTGGGACCCTTCCTCCGTCGTAGACGGGAAGCGCGTCTTTTACCCGTCGATCGGCCTGCAAGCGTGCTCACAAGGAGCGAAGCCGTGCCCGGCGACGCAGCGCATCACGCTGCCCTCGTTCACATGGCGGTTGTGCGGCAGGTGGGGCACGCACGTATACGGGTTGAGCGACGACACGCAGTGCAGCTCCGCGACGAACCGGACGCTGGTGTTCGAGAACTACTCCCGGCTGAAGGCCGCGATAGACGACGGCATGTTCTCGAAGCTGAAGATGGACAAGGCCCTCTTCGACCTGGAGACGTGGGCGTACTCCGGCACCGAGTCCAGGAAGCCGGACTACTGGATCAAGCGCGCCCTCGATCTCGCGCATGAGCACAGCATCGAGCTCATGATCACCCTGGGAGGCGGCCTCAATTCCTGCTATTCCTGTATGGCCACGGCCGGGAGCCATGGCGCCTACAAGGTGTCCGTCCAGTCGCAGGCGGCGACGACTCTTGCCGGGTTCAAGGGGCGGGTGCTGGCCGCGCTGAAGGCAGTCGGCAGCACGTCGCTGCTCATCGTCGGGCTGGGAACGAATACGCCGGGTGTGCACGACGTGTCGCTGCTGCGCGCAGAGTACGGATGGGCTCGCTCCGCCGGGCTCGACCAGTTCTGGCTGAACGCGAACAACTGGCAGGGCCGCAACAAGTGCACCAACTCCGAGGGCGGCCGCGGCTGTCCGGAGATCGGCGTCCAGTTCCTGGCGTCCCCGTGATGAATGCAGACCCGCCGCCACTGAAAGTGCCCGATTAGGCCGCTACTCTTGCCTGCTGCACGTCAAGAACAGACGATGGTCCCAGCGGATGTTGTTGCTACGGCCGTTGGCAAGCGCGGGCGCCGACCGACCTGGCCCTTCGCGGTCGGCCGGCGCCCGCCCGGTCCCCCGTTACCAGCACCTCCGACGGCTTGAGGAAGTGGCAGGCCACGGGGTGGCCCGAGCCCCCAGGTTCTGCCCGCCGCCTGGCGGCGGGCAGAACCCGTGGGCAGGTTAGTGGTGCGCCTAGTACGTGACTGCGGTCACCAAGTGCTCACTGTCGCCAGCGCTCACTTGACGAAGTAGAAATCTTCCGGGAGGTAGGTGAACTGAGTGAAGGTCTCGAATGCCTGGGCAGGCCCGGAGAGGTTGTTCTTCCACATGATGATGTTGTCGTCCAGCGCCTCGAACATGCCCGGAAGCTGCTCGGCGAGGGTGTTGCCCTCGTTGTCCAGGGCGTCCGCGTTCGGGCTGTTCAGCGAGCCGTTGATCGCAGTGTCCACGGCCGGGTTGCTGAAGTCACCGAAGTTGCCGCCGGCGCCGGTGTAGAAGATCGTGTTGGTGGTCGGGTACCCGTTGCCGGTGAAGCCGCCGAACTGCGAGGCGTTCCACGTGTTGATGTACTTGGCGTCGCTGGGGACGACGTCGTTGAGGTTCTGCACGATGTACGTGAACGTCTTAGCCTGAGGCGAGATCGTGATGCCCGCGTACGTCTTGGCCGTCGACGCCAGGCTGTCGATGATGTCGCTGATCCAGTCCGGCGTGGTCGAGTACGGGATGTTGAACGACAGCGGCGTGCCGGCCGGGATGCCCGTGCCGCACTCACCGGCGCCGGTGCCCGCCTTGGCGCACACAGTCTGGCCGCCGGGGACGACCTTCCAGCCGTGGGCCTTCAGGATCGACACCGTCGTTGCTGGCGAGTACGGGTAGGGGTCGGTCGTCGCGTCCGCCGGGATGTAGGCGGTCTTCGGCAGCGACGGGATCGAGGTGTAAGCCGGGATCGCCGCGCCCAGGAAGATGCCCTGGATCTCAGCCGACTCGTTCTGCAGGTGCGCGAGCGCCTGGCGGATGTACAGCTGGGCGATGATGTCGTTCCAGTGGTTGGTCGTGTCCTTGAAGTTGTAGGCGATGTAGTTGAAGCCCA
>JASIBJ010000570.1 GCA_030045215.1 Streptosporangiaceae bacterium
CACCGACAGATCCGGCGCGTGATCGGCGAGCACCTCTAGGTGGGCGTGCGGCGAGAACCCCGCGGTCTCACCGGGTTGCGGAGCCAGATTCAGCGCAACCAGCCTCCGCGCGCGAGTGCCTACCAGTGCCGTGGCCAGCTCAGGGACCAGCAGGTGCGGCAGCACGCTGGTGAACCACGAGCCAGGCCCGAGTACTACCCAGTCCGCCTCCCCGATTGCCTGCACCGCTTCCGGGCACGCTGGCGGGTTAGCGGGTATTAGTGATATCGACCGTACCCGGCCCGTCGTCGTCGCGCAGGCGACCTGGCCACGAACCGTACTCAGCTCGTCCGGCCTGTCCGGGTCTGCCCCTTCTACTTCCGCCACGATGTCCAGCGGAACCGACGCCATCGGCAGGACCCGGCCGTGCGCGCCGAGGAGCCTGGCCACCCAGTCGAGGCCCTGCACCGTGTCACCGAGCAGCTCCCACAGCGCGACGATCAGGACGTTGCCCACGGCATGCCCGCCGATCCCCTCCTCACCCGTGAACCGGTGCTGGATGACCTCGCTCCAGGTGGTGCCCCAGGCGTCATCGCCGCAGAGGGCGGCGAGCGCCATCCTGAGGTCGCCAGGGGGCAGCACGCCGAACTCGCGCCTGAGCCTGCCGCTTGACCCGCCGTCGTCGGCGACCGTCACGATCGCGGTGAGGTTGCGCGTCACGCGGCGCAGACCCGACAGCGAGGCGTACAGGCCATGGCCGCCGCCGAAGGCCACCACGCGACGATTCAGCGGGCGGCTATTCACGGCCGATGTCCCTGTGCGTCACCTGGATGCCCAGCCAGTCGGGCGCCAGGCGCCTGGCCAGTTCGTCGGCCATCGCGACGCTGCGGTGCTTGCCGCCGGTGCAGCCCACGGCGATGAGCACGTAGTGCCGGCCCGACTTGTCATAGCCCGCCAGCGCGATCTTGACGGCCCGCGCGAACGCGTCAAGGAAATCCGAGGCGCCTGGCTGGCCGAGCACGTAGTCGATGACCGGCTTGTCCCGCCCGGTCAGCGGGGCGAGCTCGGGAATCCAGTGCGGGTTCGGCAGGAACCGGCAGTCCGCGACCATGTCGGCGTCCACGGGCAGGCCATGCTTGTAGCCGAACGATACGACGCTCACCCTGAGCGCGGCTTCCGCCTCGGTGGCGAATGCGTCTCGCATCCTGGCCCGCAGCTCGTGCACGTTCAGCGCGGTGGTGTCCAGCACCAGGTCGGCATCGGCCCGCAGGCCGGCCAGCAGCTCACGCTCGGCCGCGATGCCGTCGGTGACCCGGCCGCCCTCCTGCAGCGGGTGCGGCCGCGACACGCTGTCGAACCTCCGCACGAGAGTCTCGTCCGACGCCTCGAGGAAGACGACGTAAGGCCGCACGCCGCGCGCGTTCAGCTCGCCGATCGCCGACTTCAGGTCGGTGGAGAAGGCCCGGCTGCGGATGTCGACGACCGCCGCCAGCCGCGGCACCGTTCCCCCGGCCCGTAGCGCCAGATCGGCCATTGTCGGCAGCAGGCCCGCCGGAATGTTATCGGCGACGAACCAGTCCAGGTCTTCGAGCGACTTGGCCGCCGTGCTCCGGCCGGCGCCGGACAACCCCGTGATGATCACGATCTCCTGGGTAGTCCCCTCACCGGTCACGCTCCGCCCCCCCATTGCCCGCCACCTGCGCGTCGCCAGTGTCCGGGTGCAGCGCGGCGTACACGGCATGCGCCGTCACCTGCCCGAATCCCGGTGTCTGCGCGATCTCCTCCTCCGTCGCCGCGGTCAGTCGCCGCAGCGAGCCAAACTGCCGCAGCAGCGTAGCCCGCCGCGCCGGGCCAAGCCCGGGCACGGTGTCCAGCTCGCTGGCGGTCAGCGCCGCTGCCCGCCTCGCCCGGTGGTAGGTGATCGCGAACCGGTGAGCCTCGTCCCTGACTCGCTGCAGGAGGTACAGCCCCTCGCTGCTGCGGGGCAGGATCACGGGCTCGTTCTCGCCCGGCAGCCAGACCTCCTCCAGCCGCTTGGCCAGCCCGCACACGGCCACGTCGACCACGCCGAGGTCGTCGAGCGCCCGGACCGCCGCGGCGACCTGCGCGGGCCCTCCGTCGATCACGAGCAGGTTTGGCGGGTAGGAGAATTTCCGCCGCGCTTCGGCCACGCCGATCGCCTCGGGATCGGTCTCCGGCGCGAACCCCGCGGCCTGCTCGTCCAGGTACCGCCGGAACCGCCGGCTGATCACCTCATTAATCGCGGCGACGTCGTCAGAGCCGTCGACGCCCTTGATCGCGAACCTGCGGTACTCCGACTTGCGGGCCAGGCCATCCTCGAACACGACCATGGACGCCACGACGTGCGTGCCCTGGAGGTTCGAGACGTCGTAACTCTCGATCCGCAGTGGCGCCTCATCGAGGCCCAGCGCCTCCTGGATCTCGTGCATCGCGACGCTGCGCGTGGTCAGGTCGCTGGCCCGGCGCATCTTGTGCAGCGCCAGCGACTCCGAGGCGTTTCGCGCCACGGTCTCCAGCAGCGCCTTCTTGTCGCCTCGCTGCGGCACCCGGATGCTGACCCGGCTCCCCCGCCGGGCGGCCAGCCACTCCTCCAGCGACTCCGCGTCCGGCGGCAGGTCAGGCACCAGGACCTCGCGGGGAATAGCGGCCCGTCGCTCGGCCTCGCCGACCTCGGCCGGGCTCTCGTCCCGGCGCGTGGATCCCTCGCCGCGCAGCACGGGGTCGTCTCCGTAGACCTGGCCGAGGAAGTGCTCCACGAGTTCTGCGGTGCTGACGTCCTCGACCTTGTCCACGACCCAGCCCCGCTGCCCGCGGACCCGCCCGCCGCGCACGTAGAACACCTGCACGGCCGCCTCAAGCTGGTCCTCGGCCAGCGCGATGACATCGCAGTCGG
>JASIBJ010000571.1 GCA_030045215.1 Streptosporangiaceae bacterium
CGCAGAGCGCCTCGCGAGCTACCCAGGCAGTCTGTGGATGCTGGCGATGGGCATCGTGGCGATGCTTTTCTCAGAGCCGAGAAGGTTCCAATGTCTGGCGCGGGAACACTTTGAGGACGCACTGCCTGCTAAGTGGGAGAGGATCACGTCGATGCCTGCTGGCAATCGTTTCCTGCAAGGCTCGTTCGCCCCGGTGACAAAGGAACTAACGGCATTCGACCTGCCGGTCACCGGCCAGGTGCCTGCCCGGCTCAGCGGGCGTTACCTGCGTAACGGGCCCAACCCGCTGGGCCTGGACGACCCGAATTACCACTGGTTCCTGGGCGCGGGCATGGTGCATGGCGTCCGGCTTCGGGACGGCAAGGCCGAGTGGTACCGCAACCGCTGGGTCCGGTCCAAGGCCGTCGCCGAAGCGCTGGGTGAGAAGTGGCTCGCCGGGCCGGTGCACGAGAACATGGACTTCGCCGCCAACACGCACATCATCGGCCACGCCGGACGCACCCTGGCCACCGTGGAGGCTGGCCCGCTGCCTTATGAGCTATCCGATGAGCTGGAAACCCTCGGTCCGTGCGACTTCGGCGGGACGCTACCCGGCGGTTACGCGGCCCATACCAAGCTCGACCCGCGGACCGGCGAATTGCACGCCATCGCTTACTACTGGGCCTGGGATCACGTCCAGCACGTCGTCGTCGACGCCGCCGGCCAGGTGAGCCGCACCCTCGACATCCCGGCGCCCGGCGGTCCGATGATGCACGACTTCGCACTCACCGAGAAATACGTGGTTTTCTTCGACCTGCCCGTGACGTTCAGCATGGACGCGGTATCGGCCGGGCGGGAGCTGCCCTACACGTGGAACCCGGCTCACCAGGCCCGCATCGGCCTGCTGCCCCGTGACGGCGGCTCGGCGGACGTCCGCTGGCTGGAGATCAGCCCCTGCTGGGTCTTCCACACCCTCAACGCTTACGACGACGATGGCCGCGTGGTGGTCGATCTGTGCCAGTACCCGCAACCCTTCGATGTCGCCACACTCTGGGACGGGCACGGGCCGGCCACCCTCGACCGGTGGCTCATCGACCCGGCGGCGGGCAAGGTGACCCAGCAGACGCTCAACGACCGCTCCCAGGAATTCCCGCGGGTCGATGACCGAGTCATCTCCCTGCGGCACCGGTACGGCTACAGCGCGGTGATCGGCGAGGTCGGCCGGGCTATCTCGCCTATGACCGGTGACTTCGCCGACGAGGCGTTCACCAACGCCCTGCTCAAGCATGACCTATTGCACGACACTGCCGAGAAACACGACTTCGGCCGGGACGCCACCGTCGGCGAGGCCGTGTTCGCGCCCGCCGCACCCGGCGCGGCCGAAGACGACGGCTACGTTTTCGCCTTCGTGCACAACCCCGAGCGCAGCGCATCTGACCTGGTCATTCTGGCCGCGCAGGACTTCACCGGAGAACCCGTCGCCCAGGTCCACCTGCCAGCCCGGATCCCGCTCGGATTCCACGGCAGCTGGCTCGCCGACCAGTAGATTCAATCGCCGGAGACTTCGCACGGCCGCGATCCGCGGCGTGTACGTTCTTGACCTTCTAACAGATCTGCCTTCGCCGGAAGAACAGGCCAGCCATGAAGTCCAACCGAGATATTGTCACCGATGCGTTTCGCTCCTGGGCGAACGGCACCGGCTACGTCGCCAGCATCTTCGCCGATGACATGACCTGGGAAATTACCGGCAGGTCCGCCGTTTCCAAGAAGTACGCCAACGCGCAGGAGTTCATGGCCGAAGTCCTGCGCCCGTTCGGCGCGCGCTTTAGCTCCGACGACCCGTTTCGTCCCGTCAGTATCCGGGCCATTTATGACGACGAGGACAATAGCACCGTCATAGTGGTGTGGGATGGCCAGGGCACAACCACCGCGGGCACTACCTACCAGAACACCTACGCCTGGTTCATGACCATCAGCGGCGGCAAGGTCGTCGACGGGACGGCCTTCTATGACAGCATCGCGTTCAACCAGCTCTGGGACAGCGTCACGCCCTGACCTAACCGGTCGCCAGGCAACAAGACTGCGCCAAGCCGGGCTAGCGGATAACCCCGTTACAGGCCGGTGCCCTGGATGCCGTCGAGGGCAGCGGCGTTGGTGGCGAACCATTCGGGCTCGCCGCCGGGGTGGGGGAGTATCAGCCCGTATTCCATGGTGATCTCGGAGTCGATCTCCGTCAGGCCGGCGACGACCTGCTTTTGCGGCTGGCCGGTGATCTCCGACCATGACGAGCAAATCTGCTTGATCAGCTTCTGCTTCTGCTCCAGGGTCCGCCCCTCGCGGATCTGCCCGGTGATGCCGGTGATCTTGCTGTCTGGCTCCCCGGCGCTATAGGAGATGCCTGGCGGCAGTTCGTTGAAGAACACGTGCACGAAGACCCGCGGCGCTCCGGTCGCCTCGACATGAGCGTCGGTGATCGCCGCGGCGACCTTCGCCATCCGCTCGTCGTTGAGCATTCCGTGCTGGGTTGCGACCTGATAGATGGGCATGAGACTCCCCCTCAGGTGGATGCGTGGTCGGCCGTTCTGACGCCCCGCTCGCCGGTGCTATTCGCAGGTGGTCCGTTATGTGCCCGGAGCTGGCCGGGCCATGCGGGCCACGGGCCCTTGTCGCATGCGGATGCGCAACACCCGCCTGCGGGCCGGGCGGGTCTGGTGCATTTTCAATCCACGGGAGGCGGGAGGGTGCTTTCGATCTCCGATGAAACCCACTCGAATACCGCCAGAATCCGCTGCCGCAATTTATCAGGCGAATGGTGTAAAAAGAATTAAGAACGGCATGTGATGCTATTGACCTGTGTGTGACCGGCGAGCATGATTGCCTTCGGCGACGGCGGC
>JASIBJ010000058.1 GCA_030045215.1 Streptosporangiaceae bacterium
ACCGCGACCAGGAACGTCCGGATACTGGGGCGACGATCCGTTCGAGTTCGCCTTCGGCCAGGGCGTCGGCGTCACCGCGATCCAGATGGCAAGCGTGTACGCGACGATCGCCAACGGCGGGGTCCGGGTCCAGCCCACGCTGGTGGCCGGGACGGTCAGCAGCACTGGCGTCTACACGCCAGCCCCGGCACCGCCGCAGCGCCGGGTCATCCAGGCGAAGACCGCGAGTGAGCTGATGACCATGCTGCAGCAGGTGCCCGAGGTAGATGCGCAGGCCGGGGAGCCCTACGGCGAGATCGCCGGTTATACAGTGGCAGCCAAGACCGGGACCGCGCAGGTGTCCGACCCCAGCCTGAGCAACTGCAGTCTCTGCCAGTATGGGTCGAGCTACATCGGCATCGCCCCCGCCAACGACCCGCAACTGGTCGTGGCGGTCAACATCCAGGACCCGCAGGGTAGTGACTACTTCGGTGACGAAGTGGCCGGCCCGGCTTTCTACGATGTGATGCGATTCGCCCTGCAGACCATGAAGATCCCGCCGGACAACGCCAGAACGCCCTACATCAGGCTCACGGCGCCGTGAACGGAGGTAACCTCTGCCCGTGCCAGCGCCCCTGCGCCCGCAGCGCGTCCCTGCCCGCCCCCTCGACGGGCTGGCGGCGCTGCTAGGGCTGCGTTCTTCCGGCCGGGCAGTCGCGGACCGGGGCGAGACAGCTCCCCCTGGCGGCGGGCCAGGCCGCTCGCCCAGCCTGACCGGGATCACGCACGACTCGCGGAGCGTCCAGCCGGGGGATTTGTATGCCGCGCTGCCCGGGAGCAGCGTTCATGGGGCGCGCTTTTGCGCGGAGGCGGCGGCAGCCGGGGCTGTTGCCGTGCTCACCGACCCGGCCGGCCGCGATGCCGCGGTCAGGTCAGGCCTGCCCGTCTTCGTGGTCGCCGATCCGCGCCAGCGCCTGGGGGAGATCGCCGCGTGGATATACGGTGATCCGTCCAGCCGGCTGCTGCTCATCGGCGTGACCGGGACGGCGGGCAAGACTACGTCGACCTATCTCGTGGAATCTGGTCTGCGGGCGGCCGGCTACCAGACGGGGCTCATCGGCGGAGTCGAGGTCCGGATCGCGGGCACGGCGGCGGACAGCACGCTCACCACCCCGGAATCCACCGATCTGCAAGCCCTGCTGGCGGTGATGATCGAGCGCCGGGTCGGAGCGGCGGCGATGGAGGTGTCCAGCCACGCGCTCGTGGCCGGCCGGGTGTCTGGCATCCACTACGACGTGGCCGTATTTACGAACCTGTCGCAGGACCACCTGGACTTCCACGCCAGCATGGACGACTACTTCGCGGCCAAGGCGGAACTGTTCACGCCCAAGTACTCGCGGGCGGGCGTGGTGAACATCGACGACGATCGCGGCCGTGAACTGGCCGCGACCGCCTCGATCCCGGTGACGACGTTCTCGGCGGAGGGCCGCCGGTCAGCCGACTGGCGTGCCGCCGACGTCCGCTCGGGCGCGGACGGCTCCACGTTCAGGGTCATCGGCCCGGGCGGCGTCGAGGCCGATGCGGCCATCGCGCTGCCGGGCCACTTCAACGTCGCCAACGCTCTCGGCGCGATCGTCGCGCTGGTAGAGGCAGGCATCGGCCTGGCCGCTGCGGTCGCGGGCGTGGCGGCCTGCGCCGGCCCGCCGGGACGGCTGGAGCGGGTCGACCGGGGCCAGGAATTCACCGTGCTGGTGGACTACTCGCACAAGCCGGGCGCGGTCGAGGCGGCCCTGACCGCGCTGCGGCAGGTAACCCTGGGCAGCCTCGCCATCGTCCTGGGCTGCGGCGGGGACCGGGACAAGGGCAAGCGCCCGCTGATGGGCGAGGCGGCCGCCAGGCTGGCCGACGTGGCGATCTTCACCAGCGACAACCCGCGTACTGAGGACCCGCTTGCGATCCTCGCCGAGATGGTCAGCGGGGCGCTCAGGGTATCCGGGGCGGACCGGGCCCACGTGATCGTCGAGCCCGACCGCGCCGCGGCCATCGCCCTGGCAATCGGCTCGGCCGGCAAGGGCGACGTCGTGCTGGTGGCCGGCAAGGGGCATGAGCGCGGCCAGTACGTCGGCGGCGCGGTGATCCCGTTCGATGACCGAGAGGTAGCCGCCAATGCCCTCGCGCGAAGGCGGGCGGCCGAGGATGCGACGATGTCCTCCGGGCCGGAGGCCGCCGGCGTCAGCCCGGAGGATGACGAGGTGATCTTCGACTTCCCGGAGGACGCGTGATCCGGCTGTCGGTGGCAGAGGCCGCCCAGCTGACGGGCGCGGTACTGGCCGACGTGCCCGATCCCAGCGTCGTGCTGGCTGGCCCGGTGGTGATCGACTCCAGGGATGCGCGGCCAGGAAGCCTGTTCGCGGCGCTGCCAGGAACCCGTGCGGACGGTCATGACTTCGCCGCCGCCGCGGTCCGCGCCGGCGCCACGGCGGTGCTGGCGACCCGGCCGGTCGGCGTCCCGGCGCTGATCGTCGATGACGTGCCGGCGGCCCTGGCCCGCCTGGCCAGGGCCGTGATCGACCGCCTGCCTGACCTGACGGTCATCGGCATCACCGGGTCCGCGGGCAAGACCACGACCAAGGACCTGGCCGCTCAGCTGATCGAGCGGCTCGGCCCGACGGTCTCGCCGCCGGGGTCGTTCAACAACGAGATCGGCCATCCGCTGACGGCCCTGCGGGTGACTGAGCAGACCAGGTACCTGGTCTCGGAGATGTCGGCCCGCGGGATCGGCCACATCGCGCAGCTCTGTGAAATCACCCCGCCACGGATCGGCGCGGTCCTGTCGGTCGGCTACGCGCACCTGGGCGAGTTCGGCAGCCTCGACCAGGTCGCGCTGGCTAAGGGCGAGTTGCCCGCGGCGCTGCCCGCCGACGGCGTCGCGGTGCTCAACGCCGACGACCCGCGGGTGGCGGCGATGGCCGCTCGCACCGCGGCCAGGGTCGTCACCTTCGGCCGCGCGCCCTCCGCCGACGTGCAGGCGCGGCAGGTCGGTTCCGACGATCTCGGCCGGGCCCGGTTCAGGCTGGCCACCAGGTCCGGCTCCGCGGCCGTGCAGCTTCAGCTCTACGGCGAGCATCACGTCACCAACGCGCTCGCGGCCGCGGCCGTGGGGCTGGAGCTGGGCATGGAGCCCGCCGAGGTGG
>JASIBJ010000572.1 GCA_030045215.1 Streptosporangiaceae bacterium
GGCCCTCGGGACGAGCAAGCCCTTCATCGTGCTCAACAGCGGCCTGGTCGACCTGATGGACCCCGAGGAGATCCGGTGGGTCCTCGGGCACGAGCTCGGCCACGTGCTTTCCGGACATACGGTCTACAACACCATGCTCTACAACCTGATCCTGCTGGCGCAGCGGCTCGCGCTCGTACCGTTCGCCTGGATCGGGCTGAAGGCCGTGATCTGGGGTCTGGAGGAGTGGCACCGCAAGGCCGAGATGTCCTGCGACCGGGCCGGCCTCCTGGCCACCCAGGACATCGACGCGGCCAGGCGGGCACTGATGAAGCTCGCCGGCGGCCGTCACCTGGCCGAGCTCAGCAGCGACGAGTTCCACAAGCAGGCGCGCGAGTATGACGCCGTCCCCGACATGCGCGACAGCCTCCTCAAGCTGCTCCAGCTGCAGGGAACCACGCACCCGTTCGCGGTGGTCCGGTTCGCCGACCTGGACCGCTGGGCCGAGGAGGGTGAGTACCGGGACATCCTGGCCGGGCGCTACCCGCGCCGGGAGGACGACGCCGACGCATCCGTGGGCGACGAGTTCAAGGCCGCGGGCAAGGCCTACCAGGACTCGTGGAACCGCAGCGCGGACCCCCTGATCGGCGCCGTACGTGGCGTGGCGAATGGGGCCATGGACGCCGGGAGCCGCCTGATCAACCGCTTCGGCGGCGGCGGACGCCAGGACGACGACACCGACGACGAGTAAGCCAGGCCCGCTCCTGCCCTCCTCACGCCAGTCCCGCTCCTGCCCTCCTCACGCCAGTCCCGCTCCTGCCCTCCTCACGCCAGTCCCACGCGCCCCAGCGAGCCCACGAGTCTCACGCGGCCCGCTCCCGAGCCACCTCGACCATGATCCGGTAAGTTTTGACGGCCTGAGGCCGTCAAAACTTACCGGATCATGCGCAGTCGAGTTATCCACAGGTCGCTGGCGCCCCTGCGCTAGTCCGCCGCTGATTCGGCACTCTGGCGGTCATGAATCACCGCGTTCCTGACGGCCTCGGCGACGTGGCTGAGCTCCAAGCCGGCGTACTGAGCATCGATCAACTGCTGGGCGCCGGATTAGCGCGAGATGCGGCTAGCGCATGGGTGAGGCAGGGGCGCTGGCAGCGGTTGTACCGCGGGGTCTATGCGACGTTCTCCGGCGAGCCGGGCCGAGAGGCCGCCTTGTGGGCGGCCGTTCTCGCCTGCCGACCGGGAGCCGTGCTCAGCTACCAGACCGCCGCGGAGGTCGGCGGTCTGACCGACAAGCGCGGCTGGCTTATTCACGTCACGGTCCCGGGCGAACGCCGAGTCGTGCCAGTCCCGGGCCTTGTCATTCACTACTCCGCCAGGGCCAGGCAGGCGCTGCATCCGGCCCGGCTCCCGCCGCAGACCCGCATCGAGGAGACGATCCTCGACCTGGCCTGCACCGCGACAACGCTGGATGACGTCTGCGGCTGGGTAACTGCCGGCATCGGACGTCGGCTCACGACCGAGTCCAGGCTGCGCCAGGCCATGGCGCAGCGGGGCAAGATGCGCTGGCGTCCAGAACTGCAGGAGCTACTCAGCCCGGCCGCGAAGGGCGTGCACTCGCCGCTGGAGTGGCGTTACCTGCGCGATGTGGAGCGGCCGCACGGACTGCCAGGCGGCTCGCGACAGGTGCTGGTCAGAAGAGGCGGGCATAACGAGTACCGCGACCAGCTCTACGAGGCTTACGGCATCGCGCTCGAGCTGGACGGCCGGGTGGCGCATCCCGGAGACGCGCGCTGGGACGACATCCGCCGGGACAACGCCGCAGCGGCGGATCAGATCATCACGCTCCGGTATGGCTGGGTCGACGTCGCGACCAGGCCCTGTGACGTGGCCGCAGAGATCGTTCAGGTCTTGGTGAGCCGCGGGTTCACCGGAGCCCGGCGGTGCTCGCCGCGCTGCCCGGTCGGCGCGATCGTCGCCGGACAGCGGTCGCTCGCCTAGCACACCCCGAGCCCGACGCCGCTAGCGGGCTGACGCGGCCCTGGCAAGAGGGCTGAGGCCGCTCAGCACATCGGGGAGCGGCCCGGTGTGAACGACGCCGACCTGCTGGGTAGCCCGGGTCAGCGCCACGTAGAGGTCGTTCAGTCCGCGCGGAGACTCAGCCAGCAGCCCAGCGGGGTCCACGATCAGCACGAAGTCGAACTCCAGACCCTTCACCTGCGGGACGGTTAGGACCACGACCGGGCTCGTGAGGTCCGGGTCAGCGCCGAGGGCCGTACCTGGCAGCACCGCGCGGACCGCCTCGCCCAGCTGAGCCAGGCGCGTCGCCGGCACGATCACCGCGAGCTTGCCGTCGCCGGCCTCGGCGGCCATCCGAGCGACAGCCTCCGCGACGCTTTGCTCCAGGTCAGCCGGGCTCGACTCAAGGCGCCACGGCGGGTGCCCGGTCTCGCGGACCGACCGCGGGGGTTCCTGGGCCGGGTCGATCGCCGCCAGGACGTCGGCCGCCACCGCCATGACCTCGGCCGGAGTGCGGTAGTTCACGGTCAGCCGGGCCAGCCGCCAGCGGTCCTTCAGGTGGTCACCGAGGGCTTCAGCCCAGGAGTTGGGGGCAGCCAGGTCACCGGTCTGGGCTAGGTCGCCCACGATCGTCAGTGACCTGGCCGGACAGCGCCGCATCAACATCCGCCAGGCCATCGGGGAAAGTTCCTGCGCCTCATCGACGATTACGTGACCGAAAGCCCACGTCCGGTCCGCGGCCGCCCGCTCGACCGCCGTCATGTTCTCCTCGTCCTCGAACCGCTCGGCCAGCCTGCTGGCGTCGATGAGGTCCGCGCCCATCAGGGCCTCTGGGTCGTCCTCGTCGTCCCGGCCGATGATGTCGAGCACGCCCTGCGCGTAGGCCTCCTGCAGGCGCCGGCGACGCTCCCTATCGGCCCTGATCGCGCGCTCATCCTCCCCCAGCAATTCGGCCGCCTCGTCCAGCAGCGGAACATCTGCGGGCGACCATCCTTCGGCGAGATCATCGGCGGGTTCGCGGTGCAAGGCCGCGCGCTCGGCTTGGGACAGACCGGGCGCGGCGACTTTGAGCCGGTCGGGCTCGGCCAGCAAGTCCCTGACTAGCTGCTGGGGACTAAGTACCGGCCATAGCTCGGCGATCGCTGCCCGGACCGCCGGGTCGTCGCGCAGCTCCCGGCGCAGCTCGTCGATGTCCTGCTGGTCCATGAGGTTCTCGCCGCCAAGCAGGTTCTTTCCGAGCTTCCCAGTTAGCTGCCTGGTCAGCGCGTTAACCACCTCCCTGGCGAACACCTGCCTCGCCAGGTTGTGGGGTCGCCTAGAGCGCCGAGCCCGCTCGCGCGCCTGCGTGGCGATCCGCGGCGTGAGGTTGACCCGGCCAGCATCCGCGTCGATCCGGACAGGCTCGGAGGGCACGCGCTGGCGGTCCCTGATCGCGGCCGCGATCACCCTGGCCATCGTGAGCCTGCCCTTGATCACCGCGACTGGCGGCGTGTCGCGGTACGTGGCGCTGATCCCGGGAAACAGGTCACCGATCGTGGACAACAGCACGCTCGTCTCGCCAAGCGAGGGCAGCACCTGGCTGATGTACCGCAGAAATGTGGGATTCGGCCCGACGACCAAGACTCCGCGCTTTTCCAGCTGGCGCCGGAATGTATAGAGCAGGAACGCGGCACGGTGCAGGGCCACGGCGGTCTTGCCGGTGCCCGGGCCACCCTGGACCACGAGCGCGCCCGGCATCGGCGCCCTGATAATCACGTCCTGCTCCGCCTGAATCGTCTCGACGATGTCGCTCATCGATCCGGTACGGCTGGCATTGACCGCGGCCAGCAGGGCGGACTCGCCGGTGAGGCCTTCGTGCCGGGACGGGTCGGCAATCGCCAGATCGAGTACTTCGTCGTCCAGGCTGATCAGCGTGCGGCCTCGCGTGCGCAAATGACGGCGAACCCGCACGTCACCAGGCGAGGCGGCGGTGGCCAGGTAAAACGGCCTGGCAGCGTCGGCCCGCCAGTCCATCAGGAGCTGAGCGTAGTCGTCACTATCGGAGTGGATGCCGAGCCGGCCGATGTAACGAAGTTCGCCACTATTGAACTCGAGTCGGCCGAAGCACAGGCCGTGCTCGGCGGCGTCGAGTTGGGCAAGCTGCTGCCGGTACATCGCGCTGAACGCGTCCCGCTCGACTCGTGCCTGCGGCGTGCCGCCGGTCTGCCGGAGTACCCCCGCCATCCGTTCGCCTGCGCGCTCCCTAAGGTCATCGAGCCGGGCATAAAGGGTCGTGATGTATTCCTGCTCGCGATCTAGTTCCGCGTTTGACAAGCAAGCTCCTTGTAGTTTACAATTCACGCGTAAGCTATATTGAATTGAACAATTACTAAGCGCGCGCTACAGAATGTAGCGCGTTTTTTCGTGCCCGGGTAATTCGGCTACCCGAGGCGTCAGCCAACTCGCTCGTCAGTGCCGCGCGGGCCGAAAGATGCTCCCGCCGAGGGGACGTCAGGGTCCCAGTCAAACACGACGGCGTTGTCCTCATCGCCGATCAGCACCTCGGCCCCTGTGGTCGCACCGGCCTCGGCCAGGGCCCGCTCGATGCCGAGCTTTGCCAGCCGATCGGCTAGATATCCCACCGCCTCGTCGTTGCTGAAGTCGGTCTGCAGAATCCACCGCCGGGGCTTGTCGCCGCGCACGACGAACGTGTTCTCCCCAGTGGGGACGACTTCGAAGGCCGGACCCGCCACTGGCTCAGGCCTCAGAACCAGGCGAGTTGGCTCCGGCCGCGGCGCGGCTGCCCTCGTGGCTGCGATGACCGAGCCCAGGGTAAACGCGAGGTCGCGGACGCCCTCGGTGGTCGCGGCGGACACCCGGTGCACCGCCAGCCCGCGGGCCTCGAGCTCAGGTTCTACCAGGTCGGCGACTTCCCTGGCAGCGGGCACGTCGATCTTGTTGAGCGCGACGATCCGCGGCCTATCCATCATCTGCGCGCCGGTGAGCTCCTGATAGGCCACAAGCTCGGCCTCGACGGCATCCAGGTCGCTGACCGGGTCTCGGCCTGGCTCCTCGGTAGCGCAATCCAGCACGTGCACCAGCACCGAGCAGCGCTCCACGTGCCGGAGAAAGTCCAGGCCCAGGCCCTTGCCGACGCTGGCACCAGGAATGAGGCCAGGCACGTCGGCCGCGACAAACTGAACGTCGCCTGCCTCCACCACGCCGAGATTCGGCGTGAGTGTGGTGAAGGGGTAATTGGCTATCTTCGGCCGGGCCGCCGACATCGCCGCGATCAGCGAGGACTTACCCGCATTCGGGAACCCGACCAGGCCAGCGTCGGCAATGGTCTTGAGCTCCAGGATGAGCTCAAGCTCGGCTCCCGGCTCACCGCGCAGCGCGAATCCGGGCGCCTTGCGCTTGAGCGTCGCAAGCGCCGCGTTCCCGAGGCCGCCGCGACCGCCCTCGGCCGCGATGTACCGGGTCCCGGTGCCGGTCAGGTCGGCTAGCTCGCGGCCGTCGGTCGTCTTGACGACCGTACCGTCGGGCACTCGCAGCACGATGTCCTCGCCGTCGGCGCCGTTGCGATGTGATCCAGCGCCTTGCTTGCCGTCCCCGGCCTTGCGGACCGGCCGACGGTGGAAGTCCAGGAGAGTGGCAATGCCGGGATCGACCTCGATGATGACGTCGCCGCCGCGGCCGCCGTTGCCCCCGTTGGGCCCGCCGAGCGGCTTGTACTTCTCCCGGTGCACGGAGGCGCAACCGTTGCCTCCGTTGCCGGCGCGCACACGCACCTCGGCTTGATCCGCGAACTCCGCCACGGCTCTACCCCTTCCGGGTCCCACCGATGTCACCGCGGCCGACGAGGCCACCGAGGGATCCGTGGTTCTCAAGACTTCCGGCCGCCACACTCCGCCGGGTAGCGGCAGAGGGCGGACCGCAGGCGGTCCGCCCTCTGATGGCCTGCATGGACCCGCTCGCCTGGTATACCCAGCCGAGGATGTCGCAGTACTAGCTAGCCTGCGCGGTGGCCCGCTCGTCCTCGGCCAGCACGCTGACGGCACGCCGCCCGCGCCGCCTGCCGAACTCGACCTTGCCTGCCACCAGGGCGAACAGAGTGTCGTCACCGCCACGACCGACGCCCACGCCAGGGTGGAAGTGGGTGCCGTGCTGGCGCACGATGATCTCGCCGGCATTGACAAGCTGGCCGCCGAACCGCTTGACGCCGAGCCGTTGTGCGTTTGAGTCCCGGCCGTTCCGGCTGGAGGACGCGCCTTTCTTATGTGCCATCTCAGCCCTTCTTCCTTGAGCTGGCGCTGGCCTTGGCGGCGGTAGCCCCTCCGGCTGAGATGCCGGTGACGCGCACCTGTGTATACCTCTGCCTGTGGCCCATTCGGCGCCGGTAGCCGGTCTTGTTCTTGAAATGGATCATATTGATCTTGGGACCGCTCGCGGCGCCCACGATCTCGGCGGTGATCCGGTAACCGCCAAGCTCCGCAGGATCGCTGATGACCTTGCCGTCGTCGACGACCAGCACGGCCGGGAGCGTGATAGTGGAGCCAACGTCACCAGACAGCTTGTCGACGGTCAGGACGTCGTCAACCGACGCCTTCTCCTGCCTGCCGCCGCAGCGCACGATCGCGTACACCGAGAGTTCTCTCCTCTTTGTGCTCGCCTGCCGCGGTCATTCGCGGCAACCCTCAGCCGGGTCGGAGGCGGGCCTACCTGACGTTGCGCACCGAGAACCCAGGCACGAGGCCTGCTGGGCTTAATGCGCCGACCACAAAGCGTATCAGACTGAGCGGGGCCTCAACGGCCCGCGGAGTCGCCTGCTTGATCACCGGAATCGTCGCTAATAGCCGGATCTGCCGGTATATCCGCGTCAGCCACCGCCACCGAGCCAGCCTGACCGTCGGGTCCTGGCTCGTCTTGACCCGCGGTCACGCGATGGCCGGAGCGCCCGGAGCGGCCGGCGCGGCCGGACCGCGACCTGGAGCTCGGCGGCTTGGCCGCCGACTGGTCGTCCGCCGACTCGGGCGCTTCCTCCGCGCTCGCCGAGGGCTCCGCGCCGCCCCTGCCGTTAGCGCCGCGGGCGTCGTTGGCGGTTCCCCTGCCCTGACCGCCCCTGGCCGAGGTGCTCTTGCCGCCACGCGCGGCCCCGTTCTTGGCCGGGACGTGGTCCTTGCCGGGGCCATTCTCACCCCGGCTGCGTGCAGGGACATGATCAACCGGCTCCATCGAGATGATCACACCGCGGCCGTTGCAGTGCTCACAGGGCACGGAGAAGGCCTCGAGCAGGCCCGATCCCACCCGCTTGCGGGTCATCTGGACCAGGCCAAGCGACGTGACCTCCGCCACCTGGTGCTTCGTGCGGTCCCTGGCCAGGCACTCGAGCAGGCGCCGCAGGACCAGCTCGCGGTTGCTCTCCAGCACCATGTCGATGAAGTCGATGACGATGATGCCGCCGAGGTCGCGCAGCCGGAGTTGGCGGACGATCTCCTCGGCCGCCTCCAGGTTGTTGCGGGTGACCGTCTGCTCGAGGTTGCCGCCCTGGCCGGTGAACTTACCGGTGTTCACGTCGATGATGTTCATGGCCTCGGTGTGGTCGATCACCAGCGATCCGCCGCTGGGCAGCCA
>JASIBJ010000573.1 GCA_030045215.1 Streptosporangiaceae bacterium
GGGCGGGTGGCTGGGGATAGCCGGGATGGTCGCGCCTCGGCTCGGGGTAATCGGCGCGGCCTGGCTGACCAGTGCGGTCCGTTTGACCGGCGTAGTCCGGGCCGCTCCCGAAGTCGGCTCGAGGCAAACCGGGTTGCGGCCGCGGCTCGTAGTCACGCGCAGGCCCGGGATGGTCGGGAAAACCGGGCTGCGGGTAACGCTCGGTCGGAGGCTGTGGATAGCCGGGCCGGGGCTCGGGGTACACCCGCTCGGGATAACCGGCATGATCGCGGTGCTGCTGCGGCTCGTAGTAGGGGCGACGACCCGGATCGCCGTGCGGATCGCCGCCGGCAGTCCGCCGGGCGTGCCGGCCGGCGCGCCGCTCAGGCGACGAGCCACCATCGGCAGTAGGCTCGACGGACCGCGGGTTCTGGGGGTAGGCCCCGTTCCCTTCATAGGCAGCTTCAGGAGGGAACGAGGAGGCACCGGGGCCGGCCGGATCCCGATAGCGGGCGTAGCCCCCGTGGTCGTCCCGCCCGCCCATATCGGAAAGGTCCGGGTGCCAGCCTGTGTCCTCGTAAAGCTGGCCGTCATGCCAGTCGGGCTCGTCGCGCTGATGACCGCTCCGGGCCCGCCCGCGGTCGGGCGAACCTGAATCGGACACCGGGGGGGTCAATCGGACTCCTTCATAACGGCCCGGATGACCCGGCCGCTCCTAGCTCACTGGGCTCTGGAACGACGGTATCGGGTTCAGGCGGCTGCTGGCTCCCCCCGATTTCCTCTGACTGCCCGGCATCCTCAGAGTTACCTGGGGAGGCCGCCCGGCCGCGTCGCACGGCCCTAGCCCCTGAGGCGATCACAAAGAGGCCGAGCGCGACCGCAAGGATGATCATCGCGAACGTGCCGAACTGGGTCGCCTGGACGACCACGCGCTCGGTCGCCGGAAGTGGCTGGTTGGCCCGGTTGAGCAGTTGCAGCGTGATCGTCGTGGAGCCAACCTGGGTCGCCTGGACGTGCAGCGTCGTCGTGACCTGGTGCTGCGCTGCCACTATCACGAAGCCGGCCGGTTTTTGCGTCACGGTCACGCCGCCACCCGGTGGCTGGGCGAACGTGGGGTCCAGCTTTACCTCCACCGGGTAGGGCAGCGTGTTGTCGATTACCACCGGCATGTTGCCCTTGAGGCCGCCTAGGGTGACCCGGCTATCGGCCACGATGCGCAGGCCCGCCGGGCCCCACTGCTGGCTCAGCCAGCTGGCCAGCTTGGTCAGCTCTGCCAGCCGTGCGAGCTGGTCATGCGCCGGCCAGTTTGCGGACTCGAGCCCGGCAAGCGCCATCGACGCCTCGGTGGTGGGCGCAGCCTTGGCGGCGATACTGGTGACCGCGGTCACGTCGGTTCCGACCACGTTCAGCTCGTGCAGCACGGCTCGGCTGAACGAGCCCGAGTCGCCGCCCGCGGCCATCGTGAGGTTCGGGTCCGCTTTCGTGGCGGTCGCGGCCAGGTCGGCCAGCGACACGGGTGTCAGCCACGGTGCGGAGTGCGTATAGGTAAGCAACGTCTGCGCGAGAGATGCCGAGGGCTGCCAGCTCCCCGGGTGCTGGGGCGGGGCAACCACGATCGGGTCGGCCGAACCCTCCCCGGCCATCAGCGCCGTCTCGGCCAGGAATGCCTGACCGGTACTGAACTCCAGCCCCGGTCTCCCGCTGGCGGTGCTGAGCAGCTCGGTCAGCGGGCTCGCCGACAGCAGGACCTTCACCGGGCACTGGGTAATGCCGGGAGCCGTGAAAGCCGTGCCGGGCGCCCCGCTCACCGAGCCGCCGGGAAGCACGACGGTGCTGATGCCGTCGGTCTCGATCAGGTTTTGGAGGATCGGCACCGAGACGTCCTCAGGCGCCCAGGCGGTTGCAGTGCTGCAGCCCCGAGTGCCCGCAGCCGTCTGGCCGGCGTTGGGGTTCAGCAACGGGCTCGCCACCTGACTGCCCAGGCTGAAGGCCTCGGATACATCCTGAGACCGGCGCTGCCTGATCAGCGCCAGGCTCACGTTGCCGTACGGAGTGACGAACAGCTGCTGACGCGCTGTCGCCTTCTTGAGCTGGCTGAGCCAGGTGGCCGCGGCATGGGGATGCGCAGCCGGACCGCACGCGGCCAGCGCGCTGGCATCCTCAAGCAGCGCGGGATCGATGGCCCACGTCAGCTTGTCGGTCGTGGAGTTGGCAGCGCCCGCGGCGAGCAGCTGGTCCAGCCGTCCGCCCGCGGCCAAGCTGGCGCCGAGCGCGCTGACCTGCGAGCCCGAGCAGTCAGCCCGGCCGGGCAGCGCGGCAAGCGGCACGTCCATCATCGGCCAGAGCCAGGCAATGCGCTGCTGTGCCGGGACTGACTTGGCGTACGGACCGTGGCTGGCCGGCACGTACGGCAGGAACGTATTCGAATACGCCAGCGTGTCGCCGAGGGAGTTCTCCAGCTGAGCCGCCAGCGGGTAGACGCCGAACGCGGTCATCTTCAGCTCATCGGCAGGGAACCTGACCGACCACGAGCTGACCTGTCCTGGCCTGAGTACGGTGGATGGCTGGGACACGCGCCCTGCCACCTGGTTGAACGCCAGCTGCGGCGCGGAGCTGACAACGTCCTGCTCCAGCGCGCTCAGGCCTGCGACCGCGGTCCCGGCGAAGTCAAGCTGGACCGACAGGTGGCTGAAGATCGTCTTTGAGTCATTCTTGACCGTGCCGGAGACGGTAATGATGTCGCCCGGCTTGGCCCACGCGGGGGTCATGCTGGTGATGCTGAGGATGACGGGCGAGTCACCAGGGCTCGCGGCGGCAGGCGCCTGCGATATCGCCAGTGCGCCGGGCACGGCCGCCGCAAGCAGCATCCCGGCCGCTACGGAGTAGCGAGCCCGTCTCAACCTCGCCTCACCCGCCGATCGGTCTCGCCTGGCTGCCCGGCGTGCGAGCACCAGGCGGGAGCCCGTCCCAGCAGGTCCTGGGCCTGCCGGAGATCGGGATTCAGGCGGGCGCTGCATGCCCAGAATGTTATTGCGGCCCGCTGAGTGCCGGGGCATCACAGCGGATCGCGGCCGGTGCCGGGGTGCCGCAGTATCCTGCCAGAGGCTGCGGGAGTCCCCCGGCTTCTCTCAGGTTACGCGCAGGACATAACCTCGATGCCCGTGCCAGACCCCATGAACGACCGCCAGCTGCAGGCTGCGGCGAAGTTGCTCGCCGCCAGGTTCCCCGTCGCTACCGAGCTTGGGGAGATCTTTGCCTCGGCCGGCCATGAGCTGGCACTAGTCGGCGGGCCGGTCAGGGATGCGTTCCTCGACCGGCACTCTCCGGACCTGGACCTGACCACCGACGCGCCGCCGCCACGGGTCCAGGAGATCGTGGCCGGCTGGGCCGACCAGGTCTGGACGATCGGGATCGACTTCGGAACCGTGGGCTTGCGCAAGCGCGGTCAAACGCTGGAGATCACCACGTACCGCAGCGACTCCTACGACCGGACCTCCCGCAGGCCCGTGGTGTCGTACGGTCAGTCCCTGGAGGCCGACCTCGGCCGGCGTGACTTCACTGTCAACGCCATGGCGGCGCGGCTGCCCGGATACCAGCTGGTCGACCCGTTCGGCGGGATCGCCGACCTAAGCCGCAGGGTCTTGCGGACGCCGGGCGCGCCACAGGACTCCCTTGCCGACGACCCGTTGCGCATACTGCGGGCGGCCAGGTTCGCCGCGCAGCTCGGGTTCACCGTTACCCCCGAGGTGGCCGAGGCGATGACCGCTCTGGCCGGCCTGCTGGCCCCGCCGAGGGTCTCGGCCGAGCGCATCGAGGGCGAGCTGACCAAGCTCATGCTGTCGCCGCTGCGTGGCGGGCCGGCGGCCGGAATAGCCCTGCTCGTCGATACCGGGGTAGCCGGGCAGATCATGCCCGAGCTACCCCGGCTGCGCCTGGAGTCAGACGAGCACTTCCGGCACAAGGACGTCTACCAGCATTCGCTGACGGTGCTCAATCAGGCTATTGACCTGGAGCCCAGGTACGAGCTTTCCCAAGACCTCGTCCTGCGCCTGGCCGCGTTGCTGCACGACATCGGCAAGCCGCCGACCCGGTCGCGGCTGCCCGACGGCCGGGTCGCCTTCCACCACCACGAGGTCGTCGGCGCGAGGATGGCCGGCAAGCGGCTGACCGAGTTGCGCTATAGCAAGGAGGTCGTCGCGGACGTATCCCGGCTGATCGAACTGCACCTGCGCTTTCACGGCTATGGCGACGGCGAGTGGACCGACTCGGCCGTGCGGCGGTACGTGACCGATGCCGGGCCGCTGCTGCCCCGGCTGCACGCGCTCACCAGGGCGGACTGCACGACCAGGAACAGGGAGAAGGCGCTGCGGCTGGGACGCGCCTACGACGACCTGGAGCGGCGGATCGCCGAACTCGCCGAGCAGGAGGAGCTGGACAACATCAGGCCGGACCTCAACGGCTACGAGATCATGCAGATCCTCGGGCTCAAGCAGGGTCCGCTGGTTGGCCAGGCCTGGACCTACCTGAAGGACCTACGGCTGGAGCACGGCCCGCTTGATCACGACCGCGCAGTTCAGGAGCTGCTGCGCTGGGCTGCGCTGGAAGGGCTGGAGATACCGTCGGCCCCGCCGCCCACGGACATCGGCGACTGACGCACCGCCATCCAGTACGCCACGGCAACCACGGCGTAGCCTGCGGTGATCACCGCAATGAGCACATGCGACTTGCCGCTGAGCGGCATGACCGGCACGCTGAGCAGGGCGCCTACCGCGAACGTGATATTGAACATCATGTCGTATAGCGAGAATGCGCGGCCGCGGTAATCGTCGGTCAACTCCTCCTGCAAGACCGTCGTGGCACAGATCACCATGGTCTGCCCGGCGAGACCGAGGAAGAACCCCATCACGATGTAGGCAATCTGGCCAAACGTCTGCCCGAGCGTGCCGATCAGTACTGCGCTGACCGCCAGCGTCACCGTGATCAGGGCCGGCTTGGTGAGGCGCCGTGTGACGTACGGAGTGACGATGGCGGCGCAGAAGTAGCCGACCGCTACAGCGGCGACGAGGTACCCGTAGTGAGTCTCGGCGACGCTTGCGCGGGCCCCGCGGTAAAAGTAATTGCGGTAGAGCAGGATCGACATCAAGAACAAAATGCCGTAGAAGAACCGGTTCCCGCCGATGGCGCTGAGCGCGGTGGCCGGCCCTCGGCGCCTGCTTATGACGCGCACACCACGGGCCAGGCCAACCGCGACGATGCGAAGCTCGGCCAGGATCCGGCCCGGCTGTCGCTGGTAGGGCTCGCGGACAGGACCGAGCAGGTTACGGGGCATGGTCCGGGCGACGAGGCTGGCCGCAACGTAGCACACGCCGGCGACCAGCAAAGTGATGGCAGCGCCGCGTTCGGTGTCGCCGGTGGCCGCATTGACGCCGAGGCCGAGGATTCCGCCGACGGCGGCCAAGGTGCCGCCTGCCGTTGGCGAGACGGAATTACCCATCACGAGCTTGTCCCCGGCCACCACGTGCGGTAGCGCGGCCGATAGCGACGCCAGGAAGAACCGGTTAACGCCAAGCACGAGCAGCACTGCGATGTACAGCGGCGGGCCGAGGTTGCCCGAGGCCATCAGGGCCGCCGTCAGCGCAACGAAAACCGATCGAAGCAGGGCCGAGTAGACCAGGATCTGGCGCCGGGACCAGCGGTCGATGAAGACCCCCGCGAACGGGCCGATCAGGGAGTACGGGGCGTACAGGACGGCGAAAGCCGCAGCGCCCTTCAGCGGGTTCGGGTAGACCGCCGCGTTGAAGAAGACGTAGGTGCCAAGTCCGGCCGTGAAAATGCCATCGCCGGTCTGCGAGATCAGCCTGGTCGAGAGCAGCCGCCGGAAGTCGTGCTCCGACCAGACAATCCGCAGGTCGCGCACGAAGGACGAGCGCCGGGGTGCGCTGGCCGGGTTGTTCTGGCCGGTCGCCGACGCGGCGGGCTGGTCCTGCGCTGACACGGGGTCAGCCTATGGCCGCCGCCGCGGGCCGGCCATACCAGGGCACCTCCGGTCGAGGCGGTGCCTGGCTAGCGTTCGATCTCGCCGCGGATGAACTTCTCGACCGCCTCGCGGGCCTGGTCGTCGCTGTACTGGACTGGCGGCGACTTCATGAAGTACGAGGACGGCGAGAGGATGGGTCCGCCGATCCCGCGGTCCTTGGCGATCTTCGCGGCCCTGACCGCGTCGATGATGATGCCCGCCGAGTTCGGCGAATCCCAGACCTCGAGCTTGTACTCCAGGTTCAGCGGAGTGTCGCCGAACGAGCGGCCCTCCAGCCGGACGTAGGCAAACTTACGGTCGTCCAGCCACGGGACGTGGTCGGACGGCCCGATGTGCACGTCGGCCTTGGCCATCTCATGCGGAATCTGCGAGGTCACGGATTGGGTCTTCGAGATCTTCTTGGACTGCAGCCGCTTGCGCTCCAGCATGTTCATGAAGTCCATGTTTCCGCCGAAGTTCAGCTGGTAGGTCCGCAGCAACTCGACGCCTCGGTCTTCAAACAGCTTCGCCATGACCCGGTGGGTGATGGTCGCGCCGACCTGCGACTTGATGTCGTCACCCACGATGGGGACGCCTGCATCGGTGAACTTCTTCGCCCATACCGGGTCAGAGGCGATGAACACCGGCAGCGCGTTGACGAACGCGACGCCTGCGTCGATGGCGCACTGCGCGTAGAAGCGGTCAGCCTGCTCCGAGCCGACGGGCAAGTAGGAGACCAGCACGTCGGCGCGTGCCTCCCTGAGGACCTGCACCACGTCGACCGGCTGCTCGTCCGATTCGCTGATGATCTCCCGGTAGTACTCGCCGAGACCGTCCATCGTCGGGCCACGCTGCACGGTGATGCCGGTCGGCGGTACGTCACAGATCTTGATCGTGTTGTTCTCGCTGGCCACGATGGCCTCGGCCAAATCCCGGCCGACCTTCTTCGCATCGACGTCGAACGCGGCGACAAACTCTACGTCCCGCACGTGATACGGGCCGAACTGGACATGCATAAGGCCCGGCACCCGGCTCACCGGGTCAGCGTCCCTGTAGTACTCCACCCCCTGGACCAGGGAACTAGCGCAGTTCCCGACGCCCACGATGGCTACCCGTACCGAACCCATGAGGATTGCTCCTTATCTAGTGCACGCAGCGATGCAGCCGGCCGAGCCGGCTAGACCGCCCCGTGGCTTTCAGTGTTTGTTTACTCCGCCCCGCTGGTCGGGCCCGGTGCCCGACTCGCGTTCGGAGGCAATCAGCTCGTTAAGCCAGCGGACTTCCCTTTCGACCGACTCGAGGCCGTGCCGCTGGAGTTCGAGGGTGTAACTATCGACCCGCTCCCGCGTGCGGGTCGCCGCCGCCCGGAAGGCCTCCAAGCGCTCCTCCAGCCGGCTACGGCGGCCTTCGAGTATCCGCATCCGGACTTCGGCCTGGGTCAGGCCGAAGAACGCGAAGTGCACCCCGAAGCCGTCGTCCTCCCATGACGCGGGTCCGGACTGCGCGAGCAGGTCCTCGAGCCGCTCCTTGCCCTCGGCGGTCAGGCGGTAGACGATCTTGGAGCGCCGGGGCCGGTCCAGCGGCCTGGCCGGGCCGCCGTCCGCGACCTCCTCCGCGATCAGGCCCTTGGCCAGCAGGTCCTTGAGCGCGGGGTACAGCGAACCGTATCCGAAGGCACGAAAGGCACCGAGCAGTGAGCTGAGCCGCTTGCGCAACTCGTAGCCGTGCATGGGGGTCTCGTGGAGGATGCCGAGGACGGCGAGTTCGAGCACCCCGGATCGCTGGTTGCTCATACCCGCGCGCACCTCCTATACCGTTCTGAGCTAACATTCCGGACAACTGACGTGTCATCACGGAGCGGCATGTCATGCCGATGTATCGAATTGATACATCGCAACGATATGTGGTGCCCCGCAAGCGCGCAAGTCCCGCGTATCTCGCGCTCCGTCGTGATCCCGGTAACGCCGCCCGCGCACAAGCCGATGACCAGTCGGGTCTCCTGTTGCGGCCAGTTCCGTCGTAACCTGTCGGGCATGAGGCGATCGGTGGTCGACTACGGGCTGGCCAGGCGGGCGACGCTCGCCTCGGTGCTGTCTGGCCGCGCCACTCTGACCGATGTCTGCGACGCCCACCCTTATCTGCTCCGCGCAGCGAAGTTCCACGGTGAGGGGACCGACGTTACCTGTCCGATCTGCCGAAGAGCCAAGCTCACGCACGTCACCTACGTCTACGGCGACGAACTCGGCCGGTACGAGGGCCGCGTCAAGCGCGGGCCAGAACTCGACGAAATGGCTGCGGAATATGGGGAGTTCCAGGTTTACGTCGTCGAGGTCTGCCAGAGTTGTGCCTGGAACCACCTCGCTTCTTCGTACGTGCTAGGCACTGGCGAGTCGGCTCCCCGGCGCGGCCGGCGGGCCAGGGCCAGCGAGTAACTGCCGGAACCGGCGGGCCTGAGACTGAGCGGGAGGCTCGCACCCCCCACCTGGGCCTGCAGGTGCAGGCGCCAGTAGATCGGATGATTAAGGCCGGGATGGTACGTACCGCCAGGTAACGTGTCTTCTTGGCGGCCGATCGCAAATGTCAGCCGTTTTCCCCGACCCGCGAGGACGCGTGAGTAACCCAGACTGGCCCGGGCCCTACTGGCAGGATCAGCAGGATGCAGGCCCCGGGCGGCGAAGCAGGCAGGGCGGCGCGCAGGATGAGCAGTCGCCGTGGGACGACGGCGCCGGGTTCTGGCGCTCGCCGGGCCGGCCCGATGGCCAGCCGGGTTCGCAGAACGGTAATGGACGTCGGCGCGCTGGGAGCACAGCGAGCCAGGCTTTCCGCGCGGCCGGAGGAAGCCGGGGTAGGGGACGCGCTGGGGAGGCGGACGGCGGGGCTGGCCGTCCGGCCCGGCCTGCCAGTGGCGCGGCTTGGAGCGATCGTTTCAGCAACACCGCGGACGACCTGCGGAATCGGCTGGGCATCCGCGGCTCGGGCAGCCGTGCCCGCGGCGACGCCGGTGCCCAGCGGACCGACGATGACTTCTGGGCGGACTCGCCCAGGCGATCCGGCCGGGCCGCGCAGGCCCCGGGACACCGGGCTCGGGACGGCGGGCCGACCCAGGCGTGGCGCGACTCAGGGA
>JASIBJ010000574.1 GCA_030045215.1 Streptosporangiaceae bacterium
CTCATCGGATCAGGGCTGCGCAGCCGCGTCGGCAAGCGCAGATACATTATCTCCGCTCCCCACGGCGAGAGCGCCGGCCTCGCGGCAAGACCGCTCCCCACGGCGAGAGCGCCGGCCTCGCAGCCAGACCGCTCCCCACGGCGAGAGCGCCGGCCTCGCAGCCAGACCGCTCGCCCCGGTGAGTGCGCGGGCCTCGCGGCCAGAGCATCAGCGTTGCGACGGCGAGGCCGCTCACCCCAGCCGTCACGGCCTTCTCTAGCACGCCGGGCCTCTAGCACACCAGGCGCAACCCTGCTCGCCTGAGCAGCAACGGAATTGCCAGTTAAACGACACTGGAGGGCAGTTTGCTGCTGTTAGAGGAACAGTAGACCGCCCTTCAGTGTCGTTAGCGACGGCTTTGGCCAGTCCGAAATACCTGGTTAACGTGATTTGCGTTGCTGCCGAGGCGCGTCTGGGTGGCGCTTGGAGCCAAGCATCGTAACTTGCTCTCGAGCGATTACTCGTGTAAGACTAATCGCATGTCCTCGATCCGGTTGTTCATCCTCGGTACGCTCGCCACGGCCGGGCCGCTGCATGGTCATCAGATCCGCCAGCAAGCCCAATCCGACCGCACCGAGGCCTGGAGCGACGTCCGAGTGGGCTCGGTTTACGGCGCCCTTAAGCGGCTGGCCAGCGAGGACCTCGTCCGCGAGGTGCGGACCGAGCGAGTCGGGAACCGCCCCGAGCGCACCATCTACGAGATCACGCCCGAGGGCCGCCGGGCGCTGGCGGCGGTGAAGGACGCGGCCCTGCGCGAGCTTGACCGACATTATGACCCGTTCGACCTAGCCCTGACCCAGTCCGGTGACATCGCCGACGAAGAGCTTGAGGGCGTCGTCGCCAACCGACTGGCTGGCCTGCAGGTGCGGCTCGCCTCGCTCCGACACGATGCCGAGCACGCCGACCCGTACGTGAATGAGGCCGAGCGATTGGTCTTGGAGCACTTCATCGAGCGGTGCGCTGCCGAGGTGCGCTGGCACGAGGAACTTCTCACACGGCTCCCGAAGGTCCTTGCCGACTTCCGCAACGGCGTCGGCGGGCCGACCTTCCGGCTCCAGAACCCCGACTCGAAGGCGACTCCATCATGAGCACTCCATCAGCAGCCCAGCCAGCGGCAAGCCAGCCAGCGCCAGGCCTGACCCGTGTCGCGGGTGCACCGGCACCGGCTGAGGGCCACGGCTGGAGCGCCGTATCGATCGTCCTGGTCGGTGCGTTCATGGCACTGCTCGACACCACGATCGTGAACGTCGCACTGCCCAGCATCAGGACCGGGTTGCACGCGTCGTCGGCCAGCCTGGAGTGGATCGTCTCCGGCTACGCACTGTCCTACGGGCTCGCGCTGGTTCCCGGCGGCCGCGCGGGTGACCGGTTCGGGTCTAAGCGACTGTTCGTGATCGGGCTGACCATCTTCACGCTGGCCAGCGTTGCCTGCGGGATCTCCCAGACACAGGGCCAGATCGTCGCCGCCCGGATCGTGCAGGGCCTGGGCGCGGGCCTGTTCTTTCCCGCGATCAGCGCGACCATCCAGCACTCGTTCACCGGCCCGGCCAGGTCGAAGGCGTTCGGCGTGCTCGGCGCTGTCATCGGCGTCTCCACCGCGATGGGCCCACTAGCCGGAGGCCTCATCATCGCGGGCGCCGGAACTCGCGACGGCTGGCGCTGGGTCTTCCTGGTCAATCTGTTCATCGGCGCTGTCGCGATCCCGATGGCGGCCTGGCGGCTGCCGAGGCCCGTCAGTCACACCAAGCGCGGCTTCGACCCTGTGGGCCTCGGCCTGTTGACCGCCGGACTGCTCTTGCTGCTGGTCCCGTTGACCGAGGGTCAGCAGGATGGCTGGCCCGCGTGGACCTGGATCTGCTTCGGCTGCAGCACCGTGGTCTTCGGACTGCTCACCATATGGGAACGAAGCGCGGACCGGCGTGATGGCGATCCGCTGCTGAAGCCAGGTCTGTTGCGACAGACTTCGTTCTCGGCCGGCGCCATCTTCGCGCTTGCGTTCTTCGGCGGGTTCAGCAGCATCTTCTTCACGATGTCGATCCTGTGGCAGGAAGGCCTGGCCCACTCGGCCCTCATCACCGGGCTGGTCATCGCGCCGTATTCGGTAGGCACGCTGGCCGCGGCCGCCAACAGCGACAAGCTGTCGGCCCGGCTGGGCCGGATGGTGCTCGTGCTCGGCTGCTCGCTGCTGATCGTCGGACTGGCCCTGGTGATCCTCGTCATTCACCTGACCGAGCCGAACCCGGCAGGCTGGGATCTCATCGGCCCGCTGCTGCTGGCCGGACTCGGCACCGGCATGACGATCGCCCCGAATCAGGACTTCGTGCTCGCGACGGTGCCCCGGCACGAAGCGGGCACCGCGGCCGGAGTGCTGAGCACCTCCCAGCGCGTCGGCACCGCTGTCGGCATCGCCGTGATCGGCACCGTGCTGTTCGGCAGCCTGAAGTTCACACCGGGCCCGCACGTCGTCGCCGCCGCCTTCACCCACAGCGCGCAGCTTGCGCTGCTAGCCAACCTCGGCTTCATGGTTGTCGCGCTGATCCTGGTGCTCGCCCTGCCGCGCGAGATCCCCAA
>JASIBJ010000575.1 GCA_030045215.1 Streptosporangiaceae bacterium
GGCCGCTGCCCCGATCGGACGGCGGTCGGCCGCCAGCGTGAGCTTCGGCCGGCCGGATTGGCCTGGGCCCAGTCGCGTGCGATCCCGTCGCGTGCGATCCCGTCGCGTGGATACCCGCCGGCCTCGGGCCGCTCGGCCGATCGAGGACGGGCCGGCCCGCGGGGGGCCGACCCCCGGCATCGCGCCCGCCGGTCCGCACTTCGGTCGCCTGCTGGGCCTGGGGCCATGGCCCGCCGGAGCCCCCGCGGGCCAGCAGGTTGTCGTCCTGTCTGGCCCTCGGGTCTCCGCCCGGCACGGCTCGGCGTGACCCCTCTGCAAGCACGCCCGCCGGCGGGTCCTGGTCGCCGATCATCGCGAGCACGGCCGCTCGCGCGGTCGGCCGATCGGCCGGGTTGGCGCTCAGGCATTCCATCACGACATCGCGCAGCGGTGCAGGCAGCACGTCGAGGTCGCCCATCGTCGTGGGCGGCTTGCCCGATGCCGCGTACACCACCGTCTGCGCCCACGCGGCCATGTCCGCCGCCGGCGTGGCCGCGCCGTAGGGCGGGGTTATGCCGAACTCGACCACACGCGGCCCGGCCGCTGTCATGATCACGTACTCGGGACCGAAGTTCCCGTGGACCAGGCCGGCCAGGTGGATCGAGGCGAGTCCCGTGGCCATGCCGACGGCGGCCGACTCTAGCTCGGGACCATCCAGGATGCCGTCGGTGGATATGACCTCAATCAGGGACTTGCCGGGTACGTACTCGCTGACCAGGAAGGCATCGTCGCCGTCCAGGCCCGCGTCAAGGATCCGGGCCGCGCAGAACGGAGGCACTCGCTTGGCGACGGCGGCTTCGGCGGCGAAACGATCCCGCGCGGCGGCATCCTTGGTCCACTCGCTGTGCATGACGCTGATGGTGACCTCGGCGCCGTCGGGGCCGTTGCCCACGTAGATGGGTCCCTCGGCCGGGATCCCGGTGATCCGCCCCGCCAGCCGGTACCGGCCAACCCGCCTTGGGTCGCCGGCCTGCAGCGGCGATTGGTGAGGCATGGAGAGGCTCCGGGCGTGGGCACGCACAGTACAACTTGTTGTGCGGTTCGCACCATAACGCACTATGTGCAAGGCACTGCGCTGAATCAATTAAGTTACTGGCAAGTAAATCTCGGTGCCAGCAAATCTGCTGATCGCGGGGCCGGAATGCCCAGGTAAGGTGGGCAAGCCCTGACGGGTCGCCGCGACACGCCTCGCCTAGCTGGGCCGGGTTGGTGTACCGCGACGCTGGACGTGGCAGAATTCCCCGCCGGATTCGGGCACAACCGAGGCCTCCCGAGCGTTACAACCGCGCGAACGGGTTAGTGAGATGGAGGGGTTAGAGCCGAGATGGCTACCGATTACGACAGCCCGAGGAAGACAGACGACGAACTGACCGAGGACAGCCTGCAGGAACTGCAGGCGCGGCGGATGGACAAGTCCTCGACGGCGATCGACATCGACCCTGATGACGTTGCCGAGTCGCTTGAGCTACCGGGGGCTGATCTCTCTAATGAGGAGCTCTCGTTCCGGGTGATCCCCCGGCAGGCGGACGAGTTCACCTGCTCGAGCTGCTTCCTCGTACATCACCGCAGCCAGCTTGCCGAGACTCGCGGCGGGCAGATGGTCTGCCGGGAGTGCGCCGCCTGACCTGCGGAAAAGCAGACGGACGCGCACATGTCCCTCGACGGGACGAGGTATGCCACCGGGACGGCGCCGGCAAATGCCGGCCGGCCGGTACCCGGTGGCTGGTGCCTTCGTGCCCCGTGCCCCCACTAGGGGGAAATATGCTTTTTGTACACTAGGTCTGAACTGTACCCAGTCTTCGCGTAGCGCTACGGCCGTGACAGAGCCGTAGCGTTACGTCATTTCCGGCGCCGCCTGGTCATGGACAGCAGCAGCGGCGGCAGCCGACGCCGGCATGGTCCTGGCACTCGGCTGAGATGGCCCCCGATGCGGCCGGTCACGGCGATCCCGAGCAGCCCCGCGACGATCGCGAACGGCGTGGACCCGGCGAGCGCCAGTCCGGCGGTGCACCCGGCCAGCGCCGTCAGCAGCGTCGCCCAGGCCAGGACCGACAGTGCGACCCTGGCCAGCGCGACCTCGGCGTTCCGGCCGAGCATGCTGCTCCCTGGCGCTGACCGCACCGCCTGCAGGAAATAGCCCGCCGCCGCGGGCGCGTCGCGGCCGCGCAGGCTGATGAGGCCGAGCTCATTGAAGGCACCGGCATTGGCGGGGTCAATTGCCAGCGCCGCCCGCTGGCTGGCCCTGGCCCGGTTCAGGTCGCCCGCGCCCAGTGCCACCTTGCCGGCCGTCACGTGCACGTCTGGCTCTCCCGGCGCGATCGCCAGCGCGGCCTCGCTTGCCTGGCCGGCCAGGTCCTGCTGCCCGGCCGCCACGGCGGCCTGGGCCAGGCAGACGTGGGACCGCCAGAAGTGCGGCGCCAGATTGCGCGCGCAGATCGCGGCGGCAACGGCTTCATCGGCCCGGCCGAGCCCGGTCAACGCGGTGCTGGCCAGCCGGTAGGGCCAGTCGTCGGCCGGGTCGAGCTCGCTGGCGCGGCGAGCCGCCCGTAGGGCTCCGGCTTCGTTCCCCCCGGCTAGCTGTGCACGTGACAGCAGGCACCAAGCCCGGCCGTCGTCCGGGGCGGCCGCCACGACCGCGGCGAGGACGCCAACGGCGTCGCCGAACCGGCCCAGGTCCATCAAGGTGCGCGCCCTGGTGAGGTCGGCCGGGGAGGCTGTCATCCGGGCTGCCCGGCCGTCACAGCATCTTCCGCTTCTTCAGGTAGGCAGCCAGGTCGTCGTAGGCGCCGCCCTCATTGGCGAAAAGCGCGACGTTGCGGGCCGACTCGAACCAGGGGGCGAGCGACGGCCTGACCTGCGCGGTAGCCGCGACGAGGTCGTCCTGCCCGATCAGCCTGACCTGGCCGGAACGGGCCGAGTCCAGTAGCGCCAGTTCCGCCGCCGACTCGCAGACGTGGGCAATGTCGGCGGCCGAGTAGCCCTCGGTCATGGCCGCCAGCTTGGCCAGGTTGATCCCGGCGACGGGCCGGTCCTTCAGATGGAAGCGGAACACTGCCTCGCGGGCCTGCGTATCGGGCGGCAGGACCAGCAGCGTCCGGTCGAACCGGCCGGGCCGCCGCAGGGCGCTGTCGACGTCCCAGGGGTGGTTGGTGGCGGCCAGCACGAAGACGCCGTCGTTGCCGCCGGTGACGTCGTCTAGCTCGAGCAGCAGCTGATTGACGGCGCTGCGCATCGGCGTGTTCCGCAGCTGGCTGCGCTTCTGTCCGATCGCGTCGACCTCGTCCAGGAACAGCACGCACGGAGCGTTCCGCCGGGCGACAGCGAACATCTCGCGGATGTTCCGCTCGCTTGATCCGACGTAGATGTCGACCACGTCGGCGAACGAGACGGCCAGGAAGTGGGCGCCAAGCTCGCCGGCCACGGCGCGGGCGATGAAGGTCTTGCCGCAGCCCGGCGGCCCGTACAAAAGCAGCCCGCCGCGCAGGCTCTTGCCGTAGAGCTTGCGGAGTTCGGGATTGCGCATCGGGGCGAGGAACGCCGCCTCAAGCCTGGCCTTGACCTCGGCCAGGCCGGCGACGTCAGCCAGGCGCAGGCCCGGCTTCTGCGCGTCGTAGGCAGGCGCCTCGGCCTGAGACTGCTCAGCGACCGCACCCTCCTGGGTCACGAACATCGGCGGCAGCACGTCCCGCAGCTCGGCCTCGGCCTGCGCCCAGTTGAAGCCGCCGGCATCGGCACCAGCAGCAAGGCGGCCGGCAGGCGCGCCGTCCGGGGCCTGCGGGCTCGCGGACTGGCCCGCGGCGGGCGCCGGGGCTTCTTCAGCGGGCGGTACCTCGCCGGGGTCCTGGGCGGCGCCCGGCGCCGACCTGGCTTGCTTGCTCGAGCCGAGCTCGCCGAGCATCTGCAGCGCCTGGAGGTTCGCCGGGTCCGCCTGCACTACCGCGCCGAGGTGGCTGATCCCTTCCTCGCGCAGACCCGCGGCCAGGAGCATGCTGGCTAGGTGCAGCCGCAAGCCGAGGTCGTCGGGCAGCGCCGCCACCGCCTTGCGGAGGCTGGCGATCACGGCAGGCTCGGAGTCCATCGGCTAACCTCGGCGTCGGGCGGGCTGGCTCGGGCGAATGCCCAATTTTATGCGTGTTTGCGGGCCATCGAGTGCGGAACCGCCCAAGCCGCGGACAATGAACCAGGCGGAGCCAGCCGGCGGACTAGGCGGGCGGCTGGCGGTTAGCCAAGCTAAGGGACGAAGCTGTACATACCCGCGCCCTGACCGAGGAGATGCCCGGTGACACGACGCCTGCGCACTGATGACCTGACCACGTTGGCCGTGCCGGGAGAACCGGCGCTCGCCCCGGACGGCAGCCAGATTGTGTACGTGCTCAGCACCATCGATGCGGTGGCAGACCGGACGGTGCGGACGCTATGGCGAGTGGGCGCGGTCGAGGGGGAGCCGGTGCAGCTGACCCGCGGGCAGGCCGACTCGGCGCCCGGCTGGTCACCGGATGGAACCAGGATCGCGTTCTTGCGCGCTCAGGATGGCCCGGCCCAGGTATGGGTGCTGCCGGCCGCTGGCGGCGAACCGGACCAGCTCACGACGCTGCCGCTGGGTGCCGGGGCACCAGAGTGGAGCCCGGACGGCTCGAAGATCGCCTTCACCGCACCGGTAGACATGCACGCCGCCGCGGGGGAGGACGACAAGGCCAGGGCGGGACGCGCAGCCGCGCCGATCGTTGCCGACCGGCTCAACTACCAGTCCGACGGCGCGGGCTTGCTCCGGACTATGCGCAGCCACGTGCATGTCGTCGATCTGGCTACGGGGAGCTGCCGGCAGCTGACCAGCGGCGACTGGCACGCAGACCAGCCCTCGTGGTCACCCGACTCGACCCGCCTGGCCTTCGCCGCGGCCACGGCGCCAGATTCCGACCTGACCATGTGCGCACCGGTCTACGTCCTCGACGTGTCTGACCCGGCAGCGCATCCGGAGCTGGCCGGCCTGCCGGAGGGCACGGGCGGCCGTACCACCTGGACGGCCGACGGCCTCGCGCTTCTCGTCGTGGGCACCGTCGGCCGGCCGGTGGGTCACGCCGGCCTGCTGCGCGTTCCCCTCGATGGCGGCCCGGTCACCGACCTGGCCCTGCCACTCGACCGCAATGTCCTGCCCGGCAGTGCGGCATACCCAGG
>JASIBJ010000576.1 GCA_030045215.1 Streptosporangiaceae bacterium
GACGTGGCCGGAGCCGAAGAACGCGAGGTCGCCGCGCCGGGCCTTCCACTTGGGGATCCGGACAAGCCGCCAGCTGGCCAGCATCTCGTAAGTCGTTCGCGGGAGGGTCAGGCCCGCTGCCCGGTAGGCCGCGTAGACGAGCCCTGAGCAGTCGAAACCCACCGGGCCCGTGCCACCCCAGATGTAGGGCTTGCCGCGCTGACGGAGCGCCCACTGCCAGGCTCTGAGCCGGATCCGCGTCGCCCTGGCCGCCGCCGCGGCGGCCGACCTTTTAGCCGCGGACTCGGCTGGCCTGTTAGCCGCTGACGCGGCTGGCCTGGCGGCCGCGGCATGGGCCGGGACGGGCTGCACAAGCCCGGTGGTTCCGAACGTTAGGAGGACGGCCGCGAACGCGGCGAGCATCACGCCGCGCGAGTTGATAACCAGATGAGTGGCGCGGCGTCTGATGCCTTCGCTCACATACGCCTTTCTGACGCAGGTGCGCCCGGACGGAACACGGGCGCCTGACATTTCGCACAGTAGCAGCCCGGCTTGTACCCAGCCGCTAATGGGCCGACACGCAGCGATGGCCGGATCCGGGAATTCTCGGCCATTCAAAGGCCGATGCTTTACCCGTCCTTTCCTGCCATTCCTACACTTCGGCCCGCTGGCGCGGACCGTGCTGCCACACGCCAATGGCGTTGCCGGCCGGATCGGCGGTCATCGCGACCCAGAGGTCGCCCTCCGGATACGGCTCCCTGCTTACCTTGCCGCCTGCACCGCGGATCTTGCCGAGGGCATCGTCGATGTCCCGCACGTAGATATAGGGGACTACGCCCGCCTCACCCGCTACCGGGAGGTCTGGCATGAAGTGACCGATGACGTACCCGGAGCCATCTTCGAAGCTGGTCGAGCCGGGCCGGACGCGCCACCCGAAGACGGCCGTATAGAAATCGGCCGCCAGCGCCGGATCCGGTGCCGGAATCCGCATATAGGACACGTCACCGGGACGGAATACGGAGATCTCTGCCATCTTCCCGATCCTACGGTGGCCGACGTCAGCGACGGCGCGATCCGGGCCTCCGTCGGGTTCGGGTCCACCATCAACGACATCGAGGCCCTCCTGGCCCGAGCCGAGACGATGCTCGGCCGAGGGCGGAAAAGATCTTTTGCCGCCGGTCTGGGGCGACCCTCACGGCCAGATGGACTCCAGGCGAGAGGCGTCCTCGTTCCCGTCGGAAAGATTTTGATTTGTCTGGGCGCCAGGCCCTGGCTCATGACGCCCGGCGCGGGGTAGGACTTATCCGGAAGGGCGGCGACAGGAGGTCACCCGTGCCGGAGTCCGCTCTCGACGTCAAGGACATGCTCGCGGGGCGAGCAGTGCTGCTCCGAGATGCCTGCGAACGTGGGGTGGCCTACCTCGACCGCGTGGCCGACCGGCCGGTCGCGCCCGGCCAGGAGGCAGTCGACGGCCTGGCTGAGCTCGCCTTCCGGCTGCCCGAGCGGGGTCTGGGGGCAACGCAAGTGCTGCACCTGCTCGATGAGATCGGCTCCCCGGCCACTGTGGCAAGTAACGGCCCGCGGTACTTCGGGTTTGTCACCGGCGGGGCCCTGCCCGCGGCCCAGGGGGCCGCCTGGCTGAGCGCGGCCTGGGACCAGAACGCCGCTCTCAGCGTGATGTCCCCGGTCGCGGCCCACTGCGGCGAGGTAGCAGTCGGCTGGATCACGGACCTTCTGGGCCTGCCCTCTGGCATTCCCGGCGGGTTCGTCACCGGGGCCACCATGGCCAACGCGACCTGCCTGGCCACGGCGAGGGACGCGATGCTGACCCTGCACGGCTGGGACGCCGCGAGCCAGGGCCTGGTCGGCGCGCCGCCGGTCACCGTGGTCGTCGGGGCCGAGGTACACACCACCGTGCGGAAGGCCCTGGGCATCATCGGCCTCGGTCGCGACCGCGCGATCGTCCTGCCGACGGACGGCCAGGGCCGGATTGACCCCCGCGACCTGCCGGAACTGGCCGGCCCCGCCATCGTCTGCCTGCAGGCCGGGAACGTCAACACCGGGGCAAGCGACCCCTTCGGTCCGCTGATCGAGTGGGCGGCGAAGTATCGGGCCTGGGTTCACGTGGACGGTGCGTTCGGGCTCTGGGCGGCCGCCTCACCGGCGACCAGCGCCCAGGTCGCGCTCGTTGAGTTGGCCGACTCGTGGGCGACCGACTGTCATAAGTGGCTGAACACGACCTACGACTGCGGCCTGGCCCTGGTGTTTGACCCCGAGACGCTGCGCCGGGCAATGGAAGCGTCGGCCTCTTACCTGCCCGGCTCCGAGGCCGAGGCCATGGGCCTGACTCCGCAGTCGTCGCAGCGCGCCCGCGGCGTGGAGGTCTGGGCGGCGCTAGCTTCCCTCGGCCGCGAAGGCGTGGCCGAACTGGTGAACCGGTGCTGCCGACTCGCCCGGCGATTCGCCGACGGGATGCGGTCGGCGGGATTCGAGGTGCTGAACGACGTCGTGCTGAACCAGGTGCTCATTTCGTTCGGGTCGGCCCCGCGGACCGACTCCGTCATCGCAGCCGTCCAGGCCGACGGAACGTGCTGGTGCGGGCCGACAACCTGGCAAGGTCACCGGGCGATGCGAGTCAGCGTCAGTGGCTGGAGTACGACCGAGGACGACATCGACCGGAGCGTCGCTGCAGTGTCCGCTTGCGCGCTGCAGGCGACGTGAACCAGACGCTGGCGGTCAGCGCCCTGGGCTCCTGGCTGCTCGCGGAGGCACTCGGCCTGCTCATGCTCAGCAACTGGGTCTCCAGCGGTGCCGCCCGGCTCCGGAAGACCCGGCCCGACGGCATGTCGCTGCCCGTGCTGGCGAGTCATGCGGGCCTGAACCTCACCGGATTGCTGTGCTGGGTCGCCTTTCTCCTGAGCAAGGCGCCGATCGCGGCCTGGCTCGCGCTGGCGTTCATGGTTCCGGCCATCGGGCTCGGCGTCTCCACCGTCAGCGTGTGGACGCCGTATCCAGTGCGGCGAGCTGAGCCGGAGATGCCGCCGTCCCCCGGCGCGCGTCCCGAGCGCCCGGCTCCCATCGGGCCCGGCGGCCAGGTTGACTGGCGGCACGCAGCGATCCCTGACGAGGTGCTGGCACGGGCCATGGAGGATGAGGCATTCGCGACCAAGCTCGCCGAAGACTTGCTGATCCGTAACCTGGCCTACGAGGCGCGGACCACCGACCATGTCGTACGGCTTGACGTGCGCGCGGCCATTCCGCTGGCACACGGGGTTCTCGCGATCGCGACGTTCTTGCTGGCGACGCTCGCGGCGATCAGCGCGTCGTAGGGTTTGCAACCGGGTAATGCAGATCGCGTAACGAAATTTCGCTCCAGCGGGAGTGATTCATCACCGAGAGGTCGGACATGTACGGCGAACTCACCGTGCCTGATTTTCCGGACCTGCCCGAGCTGGCCGACAGCATCGGCCCGGCGGAAGCCGAACGGGCGTTGCCCGACATCCTCGCGGCGGTCGCCGGCGCCAACCGGATACTCGCCAGCAACGAGCCCGCGCCCATCACTGCACCGCAGGCGGAGACGCTGGCCGGCTACACGGCTGGCCTGGTAGAGAAGCTCAGGCAGTGGTTGCAGGCGCTCTATGCGAGACTGCGCGCGATCGCGCTAGCACTGGGAGCGCTGTCGTACTCGGTCACGGTCGGGACGTCGATCAGCGTGACGATCGGTTTCGGCGACTGAGACCGGCCGGGAAGAACGCCCGCGGTCGCGGCACCTCGGGCCCCACTCACGATGGAGGGTTTCATGAGCCAGAATGACAGCCCGAACCCTGAAACAGGCTTCGTACTCACGCACTTCCTCGTCGTCGCCGATCAGGACCGGTCGCGCGACTTCTACGCGGATGTGTTCGGGGCGAAGGTCGTACGGGAGCGCAACCCGGTCATCATGAAGCTCGCCAACAGCTGGCTCATTCTGAATGTGGGCGGCGGGCCGACCGACGACAAGCCGACGGTCACGCTCACCACCCCGCCCGACCCGAATCGGACTAGCGCGTTCCTGAATATCCGGGTCGCTGACATCCAGGCTGTCTACCGCGAGTGGTCCGCGCGAGGCGCCGAGTTCCTGACCGAGCCCAAGGATCATCCCAGCGAGTTCCGCGCCTACATCCGCGACCCGGACGGGCACCTCATTGAGGTTGGCCAGTCCAAGGCCAAGGCAGGCTAACCACCTGGCCCCTCTGACGCTGGGTCGGATCCGCGGCAGTGTCGGGTCTGAAGGAGCGCCCGCCCGCTCGGGGAGAGGCGGGCACTAGGTGCCAGGAAGGCGCCCCGCCCCCTCGGGGAGGGGCGGGGCGCCGTTGCCCTTAGCGCCCGGGCGAGGGATGGGCCCGGGCTGGGGATGACCTGGGCCGGGGGGATGACCCGGGCCCGGGGATGGGCTGCGCGACCCGGCCGGGGGATGGCTCGGACCGCGCCGTGGCCCGCCCTCGGAGGAGTCAGAAGCCGGGGTTGGCGGTAGAGATGTCGTAATTCGAGCCCCAGTACCACTGCGTGGCCGAGGCACCAGGCACCATGTGCGGCACCCCGGTCGGGTCGGCGATCCACCAGCGCACGTGCGACTGCTCGGCCGCCGGCACCGCCGTCCTGACCGCCGTCTGCGCCGCGCTCCACTCCGACTTCATCGTGTAGACGATCGCCTGTCCGCTCGGGTCGGCATGCAGCTTCTGCGCCGCCCAACTGCCCGCCTGCGTCGGGGTCACGTCACCGGGCTCGACATCGAGTGCATTGGCGTGCGGGTCCGATCCGTTGGTGTCGATCCACAGCACCTGCTTGCCAGCCACGGCCGACGGCGAGACCGCGAACGGCCCGTCGGCGTAGGTCGCCTCCTCGTGACCGGCCGGGATCGCCGACGGCGTCACGGAGTCATAGATCTCGTAGGGCCGAGCTGGCGCGACGCCCCGGCGCGCCGACTCGGCGGACTGCCGTGCGACCGGCGCGCGACGCTCGTCCGCGGCGCGCTGAACGTGCTCGTGCGATACGTCGGCGACGGTCACCGCGTGCTGAACGGGTGCGTGCTGCGATGGGGAGGATGCGACCGCGGCGCTGGCCGTGCCCGCACCGGCCGCCAGTGCGGCAGCGGCGCCGAGAAGTGCTGCGGCCTTGCGACGGCCACGGAGGGCGTCGGTCAGTCGGGCACTGCGAGGCATGGGGGGTCCTTCCTGTCGGTACTGGCCGCGCGGCCCGGGAGACTGCTCCGGCGTCCGTCACGGTGAGCAACGGGAGGTTCGACGCCGAATGAGCGAAGCTGGTTTCGGACTGAGACCTAGTTCACTACTCGCGGGTAATATTACTGACTGGTTATCCCGATATAGGCGTGTAAACCATCGGCGAGCGGGGGCCGGCGGCCGGGACAGCGGCCAACTTCGCCGTCACACGACGGCCAAGAGAATGCGTTATCAATGCAAATATATTGAAAGTTTATGTGTAATCCGGCAATTACCGCGGTTCGGGCGTGGGTGCTGCCAGGAGCGCAACGCCGTGGCTGGCCGGCGAGCAGCACCCTGGCGAGAACGCCCCAAGCCAGCGTGATCATGAGGCGGCTTAGCGATGCGTTGCCGCCATTCTGTGTTTCGTCAGCGAGTGTGTCACCGACGCGATGAGGATCTCCTTGACCGACTCCCGCCTCCGTGCGTCGCACACCAGGACCGGCACGTCGGGATCCAGGTCCAGCGCGTCGCGGATCGTCTCGGTGTCGTACTCCGGCGCCCCGTCGAACCGGTTGGCCGCGACCACGAACGGGGTCCGCCGCCGCTCGAAGTAGTCGACGGAGGAGAAGCAGTCGGCCAGTCGCCTGGTGTCGGCCAGCACCACGGCGCCGAGCGCACCGTAGGCAAGCTCGTCCCACATGAACCAGAACCGCTCCTGGCCTGGCGTGCCGAATAGGTAGAGCACGACGCCGCTGGGGAAAGTGATGCGGCCATAGTCCATGGCCACCGTCGTGGTGGTCTTGTGCTCCACCGCGGCCGTATCGTCGACTCCGACTCCGACCTCGCTGAGGACCTCCTCCGTGCGCAGAGGCCGGACCTCGCTGATCGCAGCCACCAGCGTCGTCTTCCCGACGCCGAATCCGCCCGCGATCAGGACCTTCGTGACGACCGGCGCAGCTATGGCTCCCGCCACTGCCTCATAGCGCGCGGAGTCCATCAAGCACGCTCCTCATCACACTTTCTTCCAGAGTGCACACCGCGGGCGGGCGGGCAACGGTCACCGCGCCGCGTTCCAGGAGGTCGCCGAGCAGGACCCGCACGACGCCCAGCGGCAGGTCCGTTTCTGACGCGAGTTCCGCAACCGCGGTGGGCGCGCGGCACAGGTGCAGCAGGCGCCGATGCTCGGGCCCCAGCCCTCGGGCGTCGACCACGAGAGGCCCGGCTGCCGCAACATGGTCGATCAAGCCCAGCGCGGCGCCGTGCGGCCTCGTCCGGCCACGGGTAAGTGCGTACGGTCGGACGACCGGACCGGCCTCCCGATCGAGCCACCTATCTCCGCCGTCAGTCATTCCATCAGCCGATCCACTGCCGCCACGGCGACTTCCGCTGACCTCGGGTTCGTCGACAGGTACTGACCAAGGCGCTTGACGAGCATGGCCATCTCGTAAACGACAAGGCCGTGGTCTGCATCTGCCGGGCAAAGCGCCGCAAGGCAACTTCCCTGTCCGGCGGCCATGACGAACATCAGAGCCGTATCCATCTGGACAATTGTCTGCCGGGCCTCGCCACCGTGGAAGCGGAGGGCGGCACCGCGCGCGAGGCTCTGCATTCCGGCCGCCACCGCGGCCATGTGCTCGGCGTCCTCGCGACTCAGGCCGTCTGACGCTCCGAGCGTTAGGCCGTCGCGGGACAGGAGGACCGCCTGACTGATGCCGCTGACCCTGCGCACCAGATCATCGAGAACCCAGTCCATCGTCGCTGAAAAGGCCCCCTGCTCCATCACTCCCCCCATCGTCCTCCGGCCAGGCGGCCAGATCCGGGTTTCCGGCTGGCGATGGCCACGACTCCCCGGCCGACGGCGGCGTCCAAGACTCACCGGGCGTCGGCGGCCGCGACTTGTCGGCAGGTGTCGAACCGGCTCCTTCCCCCGGTTCGCCAGAGGACTTAGCGAGTTCGAGTCCGAACTGCAGCGACTGCACGAGGGCTCGGGTCTCCGCCGGGTTGGGTCCGTAGCCGGCCGGCTCGTTGTTGCCTTCTGGCTCGCTCGCGCTCACCTGAGTGCTCTCGGGTACCAACGGATCATCGGTCTTGAGCTGTGGCGCGAGGTTAGCCTGGCGGACCCGGCGTGGCAACCACGGCTTATCGGAGTCCACCGGCCTTGGCGCAACCAGGCGCGGGGACTCCGGCCAGGCAGAGTCGTCGTCGGTCACCGCAGATGCATGTCTGCCGTTCCCCGGTCCGGGCGCTGAGGTGTCGGCACCGTTAGGCGATCCGGCCGACGGACTGATGCGGAACATATCGAAAGCCTGATCGCTGGGACCTCCCGGCTGCCGCGCCGCGGCCCCGCCCGCAGGCTCGCCGACGTCATCGAGCGGGCCGGACCGGTTGCCGACCAGATCGAGACCGCCGCCGGGCAGGTTCAGGCCACCACCCGCAGGCCCAAGCCTGGGACCAGCGGGCTGAAGGTCGGAGCCGGGGGGCTGCAGGCCGGGACTGGAGGGCTCCTGCCCTGTCCCCGCCGGCCCCTGAGCACCAACGGCCAGGCCCAGGCCATCGTGCCCCGGGCCGGTGGTGGCTAGCTCTTGACCGGCGGTGCCGACAACCCCGGGGCCAGCGGCGGCCAGCCCGGGGCCGGCGTTGCTGACGAGCCCGGGGCCAGTGGAGGCGAGCCCAGGGCTGGTGTCAGCGACGTCCCCGCCACCGCCGGCCGCGAGCTCGCGCCCACCGCCGGGCTCGTGCGCAACGCCGCGGAAATCCGGTCCGCTGCCGCCCTGGTCGCGTCCGCTGCCGGCAAGTTCCCGGCCTGCGCTGATGAGCTCGCGGCCGTTCCCGATGACGCGAACTCCGGGGGTCAAGACACTGCTCACGTCGCTGAGCACGACGATCGCGTGCGGGAGGAGGACGACCGCGGAGGTACCGCCGAACGGCGACATGCGCAGCGTGATCCTGATGTGGTGCTTGGCGGCCAGCCGGCCCACCACGAACAGACCCAGCTGATTGCTGTCGGCAAGGTCGAACTCGGGCGGGTTGGCGAGCCGCTCATTGAAGACGGCAAGCTCATCCGCGCCGATGCCGATGCCGCGGTCCTCGATCTCCACGGCGAAGCCGTTCGCCACGCGCTCCGCCCTGATCGTGACCTCCGTGCTCGCCGGCGAGTACGTAGTCGCGTTCTCGATGAGCTCGGCGAACATGTGAATGACGTCGGCAACGGCGGAGCCGATCACGGCGTCTTGCGACTCGCAGAGAACGACAACTCGCTTGTAGTCCTCCACCTCCGCGATAGCGCCGCGTAGCACGTCGATGATCGGCACGGGTTCGCGCCAGCCTCGACCTGGGGTCGCGCCGGACAAGATGATCAAACCTTCGGCGTGACGCCGCATGCGGGTGGTGAGGTGGTCGAGCTGGAACAGTTCTTCCAGCGTCTCGGGCTCGGTTGACCTGCGCTCCATTCCGTCCAGGAGCGTTAGCTGACGGTGCAGCAGCGACTGGCTGCGCCAGGCCAGGTTGCGGAACACCTGGGCGACTCCCGCCCGGAGCCTGGCCTGCCCCACCGCCGCTTCGACCGCGGTTCGCTGAACGGACGAGAGCGCCTCGGCCACTCTGGCCGTCTCGGCAATGCGCCCTTCGGCGAGCGGCGCCGCCTCAGCGGCCACGTCCACGTCCTCGCCGCGGCTCAGCCGGTTGACCACGCGCGGCAGCCTTTCATCCGCCAGTTCCAGTGCGGCATGCTGCAGTCCGGTGAGATCACGGCTGATCCGGCGGCCGAACCGGACCATCAGGAACACCGAGAGTACGATCGCGAGCAGTCCGATACCGCCGGCCAGGCCGACTTCCCACAGCAGCCGATTGCCGATCTGAGTGCCGTAGCTCGACAGCCCCAGGCGGTCTTGCCGTTCGGCCGTCTGGAACTTCTCGAAAACCTGCTCGGAGGCCAGGGCGAACGCGCCCGCTCCCCGCACCGGGCCCTTGATCCCGATGCTGTTCGAGATGAGTGCCTCAAGCGCGGTGAAGTTCTGGTAGGTCGGTGAGGCCATAACCTGCTGGTATCCGGAGCCGAGAGCGGGATTCAGTTCTCCGACCGCTTGGTCCATCAGGTACTGCCGGGTGGCGGCGGTCTGCGCGAACAACAGCCTCTCGGCTTTGGTCATTTGGTCGTTATCGGCGATCGCGCCGACGATAAGCGTCGTCTCCCTGCTCCCCAGCTCGAGCGCTCGGCCGGCCTCGACGCTGGCCTCCGCCTGAATGTAGAGCGGGGTGTTGTCCACGACGACCAGGTCAGCGTAGAGATTAAATTCCGCATCAACTACCCGGTTATAGGCATTGAAAGCCGTGATCGGCGAGATCATCCCGTGCTCGACCAGGACCCGGATGGCGGGCAGCCCGGCGATCTGCTTATCGAAGGCATCGAGTGCAGGGCGGGCCGACGGCACGATTGCCGGGCTGGAGGCCAGCCCGTGCTGGAAGGACTTGAGCGCCGTGGTGGTCTGCTGGATCTCGGTCATGTACCTGGCATCGGAGCCGTGGTGGCCGCTGCTCAGCCACTGGAACGCCATCAAGCGCTCGGAAGCCAGCTGCCCGAACAGGTCCTCCGCCGCCGCGCCGTAGCGGTCGTCCTGGCTGGTGAAGTTGTGTTCGCGAATCGCGTTGGACACCGTGATCGTCGCGGCGAAAATCCACAGTCCCAGCAGCGAGGCGAGCGGGACGACAAAGATGGCGGCAAGCAAAACCCGGATCGACCGCCGGCGGTCACCGCGTGGTTGCGCGGGCATGACTCTCCTTCCGCCGAGGCTTGGCCCGCCGTAGTGGCGTTACGCGTGGCGCCGGCTGACGCGCCCGTAGCGCCCTGCCGCCCCGTGGCGGGTGAGCCAGCGACAAGCTCTCGATGCGAGCAGGGCTGGCAAGCCGATCACAGGTTTCCGGCGCGGCCCCCGACTGGGTTCCGGTGACTGCAAGCGACGGCGTGCCGGTTAAGAGTGCCGTAAGGGCTAACTCGGCCACGCGCCCGCCCCTCCCGCACCTCGATGCCGGCGCAACTGCGCTACGCAAATGCGAGGCATTGCGTCTGACGGCGCGGCTTCTGGCCGGATCGCGGTCTTGCCATTACTGCACATTGCGTTTCGTTGATTCAGTGCTCATGCAGGTTTCGATCGTTAACGAACGGCTTCAAGAGCCGCGAGCAGGTTAACACCGCCCGAAATGCCATATGGGTGCTTTATCGAAAAAGGCGCGGAAGGCTATCCGGGGTGCTCCAGAGCGCAGATGCGCTTCAACCGGACCCGGGCCTGACCCCACAACAACGCGGCCAGGAGCGCATCCTGAGGCTGCGGGGGCGCGTGGTGCTCATGCGGCGCCGATTCCCGGCAATTCGTAACCATGCTCCAAGATGTGTGCCGCTCCCCGGATCACGCACCGCAGCGGGTCGTCGACGACCATCGTGGCGATGTCCGCCTCCGCCTCGATGCGATAAGCCAGGCCCGGCAGCATGGCGCCGCCGCCGGCGAGCCTGATCTTTCCGCGGAACACGTCTTCGGCGAGGTTGGGCGGAATGTCAGCAAGCAACTCGGTGACGGAGCCGACAATCGCGCGCACCGTGGGCTCGACCGCCGCGGCAACCAGCTCGGCCGGCACGCGTGCGACGCGGGGCGTCCGGCGGGCTGAGTCGACTCCCACGGTCTCTACTTCTGAGATGGTGCCGTCCCCGAGACCGAGCGTCATTTTCAGGCCACGCGCGGCATCCCGGCCGAGCAGCAGCCCGAATCCGGACCGTACCGCGCGAGTTATTGCCTCATCCATCGCATTCCCGCCGGTTCGAAGGGAACGGGCCCG
>JASIBJ010000577.1 GCA_030045215.1 Streptosporangiaceae bacterium
CAGCGCCGAAGCGCTGTTCACCCTGACCGACCTATGCGGGCTCTCGCCCGACGAGGCGATCGAGAGCGCCGTCCGCTCGGCCAGGACGATCACAGCGGCAGCCGTGAGCGGATGCTCGGCGGCGGCTTCCCGCAATCGACTGATTCACTCCGAAACCTGTGAGGGACGAGGTTGCTAGAGTCCCGCCATGGGCCGGGGCATCCAGGTGACCTTTGATGCGGCAGACCCGCACAGCCTCGCGCGCTGGTGGGCTGATCTCCTCCACTACCAGATCGAGGACTCCCACGACCTCGTCACGCGCTTGCTCGCCGATGGCGCTGTTGACGAAGCCGAGGTCGCCCGCATCGACGGCCGCCTGTTCCTGGCCGGCGCCGTCGCGGCCAGCGACCCGACGGGCAGGGGGCCACGGCTTTTCTTCCAGCGAGTCCCTGAGCCCAAGTCGGCCAAGAACCGGGTGCATCTTGACGTGCCGGCAGACACGAGCCAGCTTGACGATGAGGTGCAGCGCCTCGTGTCAGCGGGCGCAACCCTGACCGGGTACAACACGTATCCCGGGCACCGGGCCGCCGTGATGCAAGATCCCGAAGGCAACGAGTTCTGCCTGCACTAGGGCACTCGCCGGGAGCCCAGGGCCACTCGGCTTCGGCAGGGCGCTGCACAGTGGCGTCCAACGCCGGGCCCGCGGTGGAATACTGCCGAGCATGCCGACCTTCCCGCGCGGGGTATCGCTTCTCGTACGCACTGACTTCACTGACGACGACGCATGGGAGCAGGTCCGAGATGAGGCCACGCGCGGATACGCGGCCGAATACGGAGCGGGCGAATTATTCAGCGCAAACGTCTGGCCGGTCAGCGATCCCGAGTGGGCCGGTGCTGCCTGGGAGTCGGTAAAAACGGCAGCCCCTGCGGACGGCGAGGAGGGACCGAGCGTCCTGTTCATTGCCGACAGCGTCACGTTCGGGTCGCCGAGGCATCCGATCCTGGTCGTGGATCTCGAGTACAAATGGGTTTCCTTGGCGGAGTTCCCTGAGGTCGCGGACAGGACGCCGTTCCGGTGCATCCCGTCTCAGCTCTGGGGCGTGGAGAACAACCTCAACATCAGCAACATGGACTGGGAGGATTTCGCTGAGTCGGTCGACGACGATGGTGTCTTCCGTGGCTTCCCCCATGTCGAGTAACAGACTCTCCCGATGAAATCTTCATCAAGCTCGCCCCGAAGGCAACGAATTCTGCCTGCATGAGGGCACTTGCCGGGAGCCCAGGGCCACCCATCAGCGCGCTGACGGTCATCTGTCAGCAGCCTGCCCGCGCCGTGTCAGCGGCCATGGCAACCATGGTCAGGACAACGACGAGATCGGGGCAGTGACCCGATGACTCCTGTGATCGAGGCGTATGGCCTGACCAAGGCCTTCGGCGCGACCAGAGCCCTGGCGGCGTGGACCTGCAGGCCGAACGCGGGCGGGTGCTCGCGCTCCTTGGCCCGAACGGAGCAGGCAAGACCACCATCGTCCGCGGCCGGCCTAGCTCGCAAGCCATGATCTACGAAATGTCGAGCACCTCACCTGACCCCTCTCGTGCATGCCGCGGCGTTGCCGTAGCGGGCCGGGCGGTGGCTGGATCCTCGGCGAGCTCCGTCAGCAGAGCCTGCGCCGCGCCGCGCAGATCCGGAAGCGGGATGACCGCCAGGACCTGCCGGGCACTGACGACCGAGCCCGTGGTGCTCGCGGCGAAGCTGACGCACAGTGCCGCCCATCGCCGCAAGCCTCCGGGCTCATCCGTCAGCTCAAGAGCGCGGTCGGCGACGTCGCCGTTGGTGATGCTCACGTGATCCTCCTTCTCGCACAAGCGATTGGTCGGCGATCAGTGTCCTTGGCTCCCTGTGACTTGCAAGGGACGCGGCGGTGACGTCGAGCCGGCCGAAAGGGCCCGCTAACGCAGCAGGACGGACGATCGAGCCGCGCGCAGGATGGCCTGTCCGTGCGGTTTCAGGCCGACCCGCCGACGGTAGGGGATCCGTTGTCAGTACGGGCACGCCGCGCCTGCGGCGGGCTTTGGTCGTTGCAGCGAACGTGGCTGCAGAACTGGAGGTGAGCAAGGATGAACATGCCTGTACCACGCCGTCAGCGGCCGACGGCGCGATGGCGCGGCGGCTGGCCCAGCGAGTTCTGGGACCCGTTCGGCGAGTTCGAGCAGACGTGGAACCGCATGTCCCAGTTCTTCGAGTCGGCTGGCGCGGACGCGTGGATGCCTGACGTGGAAACCGAGGAGACCGCTGATGCGTACGTGGTGCGAGCCGAGCTGCCCGGCATGAAGCGCGAGGACGTGGACATCGAGCTACGCGGCAACGAGTTGCGCATCACCGGCGAGGTCAAGGCGGAGGAGAAGCAGCAGTCCGCGGGCAAGCCGCTGCGCCACCGTCACGGCAAGTTCGCCTACCGCACCAGGCTCCCCGCAGATGCCGACACCGAGAACATCGACGCTCAGCTGGCCAACGGCGTCTTGACCGTCCGCCTGCCGAAGGCGGCGCAGACGCGCTCCCGCAAGATCGAGATCAAGAGCTGACGGGCAGCCCGGTCACAGGACGGCACGAAAAGGCTCACTGAGCTGGACTGGCCTGGGGCGGGACCGGGGCGTGGTCGAGGTCATTCTCCTCCCGCTCCCCTTGCTTGCCGGCATTGCCTTCCGCGCTGACCTGGGCCAGGCGCAGCTGTCCCAGGACCTGGTCGATCTGTTTGGCTAGGTCGCCCGGCAGGTAGCGGCGTGCGTGCTCGTGCGCCACCGTTGTCACGTCGATCAGCAGCCGGGCGTCGTGACGGCCGACCTTGACCTGGGCGGCGTGAAGCAAGCTAAACAGGACATCACCGATCACCTGGTCGACCGGCAGTGAGCGCATCCGCCGTACGTATTCGCCGACGTCCTCGCCAGGCCGTCTGGTTTCATGCTCAGCACCGCCTGGGCCCGCAGCGCTCATGACAGCGAACCTCCTGCCTCGTCCACCGCAGCACCTGGCCGGCCGCTCGAATGACCCTCTCGCCGCGGGCTGCTCGAAGTAAAGCGAACGGGCAGGCTGCGCATCGTGTAGATCCCGGTCGGTGTGCCGAAGGCAGGCTCGCCATCGGGTTCCAGGTCACGCATGCGGGGAGCGAGGAACGTCAGCGCCTCGGTGATCTCGGCTCTGGCGAGGTGGGCCCCCGCGCAGAAGTGCGTGCCGAAGCCGAAGCTGAGGACCTGGGCGCCCGCCCGATCGGCCATGATGTCGAACCGGCCAGGGTCGACGTATATCGACGGGTCGCGGTTAGCGGTCGCCGCGCAAACGAAGAGCACCGTCCCCACCGGGAAGACGATCCCCTTTACCTCTAGCTCCTCACGCACCAGCCTGGCGGTGAACGGCACGATCGGCTCGAATCTCAGCACTTCCTGGGTCGCTTGCTCGGCCAGGGCCGGGTTGTCCCCTAGCTTCTTCCACTGGTCGGGATGCTCGGAGAACAGCCGCAGGGCATGTGCGAGCTGCGACTCGGTAGTGTCGGTCCCGCCGGAGATGACCGACGCCGACAGAGTGACGATCTCGTCGTCGGTGAGCCGGTCGCCGTCCTGCTCGTGATGCACCAGCGCGGACAGAAGATCCTCGCCTGGCTGCGGCCTGCGCTTTGCGACAAGATCGAGTACGTACTCCCTGACCTCCTCATAGGCCGCCTCGATTTCGGCCCGTTTGGAGTCCATGTCCATGTCGAATACCGCCTGCAGGCTGGCTGACCACCGGGCCAGCAGCGCATCGTCGCCGGGGACTCCGAGCAGCTCGGCGATTGCCATCGAAGGCAGCGGACGGGCCAGTGCCGTGACCACCTCACACCGGCCCGCGGGTGCGATGTCCGTCCATAGACGGTCCAGGTATCCGCGCAGCCGGGGGCGCAGCCGCTCAACCTGGCGCGGCGTGAAGGCCGCGCTCACGAGCCGACGCAGGCGGGCATGAGCCGCACCGGACTGCGCCATCAGGCCTTTCGTCGTGCGCTCGTGGATGACCCCGTCGTTCAGCCCCTGCAGCTCAAGCAGCTCCACGGCAGGGAACGACAGCCGCCGGTCCTTGAGCAAAGCCATGCCAGGTTCCCGGCCGAGCACCAGGTACCCCAGATCCGACCGCACCAGCCAGGTGCGACTAGCGAGGTCGTCCAGGACCTCGTGGAACCGGTCGCCGCCGAAGGCCGGGTCATCGTGGGCGAGCAGCGGAAGCTCTGCGTCCTCAGCCAGCATCGCACCATTATGCAGCTCAGCCGGTCATCCTGAGGAGGGCACGAAAGCACCCAGTACACCCGAGAAGGCAAGTACCGTGCACTGGCCCGCGCGGCGCTGCGAACCTGCTGCTACTCGGCTGGAGCGTTGCGCGGGAGCCGCCGCAGCCACATGGATCTGGCTGCACCGTTGAGAGCCACGCCGCTAACCGGCATCTCAACCGCCAGGTGCGGCCAGGGGTCGTGCCAGCCGTTGACGAACCCGAGTATCGAGACGATCACCAGAACCGGCAGGCCGACGCCGATCGTGGTCCACAGCCAGACATGTCCATAGGTGAACGGCTGAAAGGACAGGACGCGGCGCCGGAGGTCGCGCTCGTTGGGCAACTCGGGATCCATGCGATAATTATATCGTTTTATCCGATTAGCTGGTTTTCTCGGCTTCACGGGGACGCAGTCGTCAGCCTTCCGCGCCTGACCTGGCGCTATCGGCCGGCTGTCCCCGGTGCGCCGAGAGGCTGAGCCGGTGCCGGGCCGCCCAGCGCGTTACGCCGGGCCGGCGGGCGCAGCGATACCATCCGCCGCCAGCCGCCGAGCCTTTCGTAAAGGTAAACGGCCTGGATGCCGGCGACGAGCAGGACCGTCTTC
>JASIBJ010000578.1 GCA_030045215.1 Streptosporangiaceae bacterium
TCATGCAGCACGACCGGCTGATGAGCCCGCTGGTGTGGGACCTGGCGCACGTCGGCCAGCAGGAGGAGCTGTGGCTGCTGCGGGCCGGCGACCCGGCCCGGCCTGGGATGCTTCCGCCAGAGGTGGACGCGTTCTACGACGCGTTCAGGCACCCCCGCGCCGAGCGGCCGTCGCTGCCGCTGCTGCCGCCGGTTGAGGCGCGGGCCTACGACCACGAGGTTCGCCGGCGAGTCCTTGACCTGATCGAGCACACTCCGGCCGACGAGCTGTTCACGGCGGGCATGGTCGTTCAGCACGAGGAGCAGCACGACGAGACGATGCTGGCCACGCTGCAACTGCGGCAGGGGCCCCCCGTGCTGCTGGGGCGCCGGCCGCTGCCGCCCGGTCGCGATGCGGGGCCGGATCGCGTTTTCGTGGGCGGAGGGCCGTTCATGCTCGGCGTGGACGCGGCGAGTGAGCCGTTCTCGCTCGACAACGAGCGGCCTGCGCACATCGTGGACGTCGGGCCCTTCTGGATCGGCCGGGTCCCGGTCAGTAACCAGCAGTGGTGCGAGTTCATCGGCGACGGCGGATACCAGCGGCACGAGCTGTGGTCCGGCCGCGGCTGGGCGCACCGGACTGAGGCCGGCCTGGAGCGGCCGCTGTTCTGGACGGCCGAGGGCACGAGGCGGCGCTTCGGGGTAGAGGAGGAAGTTCCGGCGGCTGAGCCCGTGCAGCACGTCAGCTACTTCGAGGCCGAGGCCTACGCCCGCTGGGCCGGGGGCCGGCTGCCCTCCGAGACCGAGTGGGAGAAGGCGTGCGCGTGGGACCCGGTCGCCCGCGCCCGCCGGGCCTGGCCGTGGGGATCGCTGCCACCCGGACTGGACCTGGCCAACCTGGGCGGCGCGGGCCTGCGGCCGGCGCCGGTCGGGGCGTACCCGGCTAGCGCGTCGGCCTACGGGGCCGAGCAGTTGATCGGAGATGTCTGGGAGTGGACGTCGTCGGACTTTGCGCCTTGGCCTGGCTTTACGCCGATGATCTACCGCGACTACAGCGTCCCGTTCTTCGGCGGGGACTACAAGGTGCTGCGCGGGGGGTCCTGGGCGGTCGCCCCGTCCACGATCCGGCCCTCGTTTCGGAACTGGGATTACCCGGTGAGGCGGCAGATCTTCGCGGGCGTGCGAATGGCCTGGGACGCCTGAGTGTGCCGTCACAGTAGCTGGCTTGGCCCGCCCCGGCGGCGGCGTCGTCGCGGGCGAGCCTTGTGACGACGACCCGGGCTGGGCCGACGTCCCCGACCATCAGCGCATCGACATGGCCGACGGCGTGGTGACCGTTACCGAACTGGAGGCATGACCGAATGCCGGCACAAGACCGCGTCCAGGCTCATCCGGACTCCTATCTGGCCGAGTTGCGTGCGGACGTCCGCGCGGGCCTCACCGCGGAGCCGAAGTCACTGCCGCCGAAGTACTTTTACGACGAGCGCGGCAGCGAGCTGTTCGAGGAGATCACCAGGCTGCCGGAGTACTACCCGACTAGGGCCGAGACCGCGATCCTGCGCGAGCGCGCGGGCGAGATCGCCGAGCTTTCACGGTGCGAGTCGCTGGTCGAGCTTGGCAGCGGCACCTCGGCTAAGACCGGGCAGCTGCTACGGGCGCTCCGCGAAAGTGGCACCTTGCGCGAGTTCATGCCGTTCGATGTCGATCCCGCGGTCCTAGCCGATGCGACCGAGGCGCTGGCAACGCAGTACCCGGGGCTGCGAATCGTTCCGTTCGTCGGAGACTTCGAGCGCGACCTGGGGGAGATTCCCCCGGCGAAGGGCCGTCGAATGATTGCCTTCCTGGGCTCGACCATCGGAAATCTCGAGCCGCCCGCGCGCGCCAGCCTGTACCGGAACGTCGCGGGCGCGCTGGCCGGCGGGGATATGTTCCTGCTCGGCACCGACCTGGTGAAAGACACCGGTCGGCTGCTGCGCGCCTACAATGACTCGGCCGGGGTCACGGCGGAGTTCAACCGCAACGTGCTGAAGGTCATCAACCGGGAGCTGCGGGCGGACTTCGATGTGGAGGAGTTCGAGCACGTCGCGATCTGGGACGCCGAGCGCGAGTGGATAGAGATGCGGCTGCGCTCGGCCGGGGCGCAGGTCGTGACCGTCGGGGACCTCGGCCTGACGGTGTCCTTCGATGTGGGCGAAGAGATGCGGACTGAGGTTTCAGCGAAGTTCCGTCCGGCCGGTATCAGAGCCGAGCTAGCCGGCGCCGGCTTCCGGACACTGAAGTTCTGGACCGACCCCGACGGCGACTTCGGGCTCACCCTCGCCGAGCTGGCCGGGCCGCAGGACGGCTGTTTCGGGCGAGTGCTCCCGCGCTTCGGCGGCTCCCGCTGAGCGCGGTTCAGAACTCCTCGCCCGGCTCCTCGTCAATGACGTGGACGGCTCTCTTCTCGGTGGACGCTCCGCAGCCACCGATCTCTCCGAGTCGTACGCGACGAGATCGGGATCGCCGTAGCTCTCTTCCTCGTCCGCGGCGGTCAGCCGCCCAGACCGCGGTCCGAGCCGTTGTCGGCCGCGAGCCGCTGGATGTCACCAGCGGTCGCGCTGCCAGGGTGGGCGCACCGGCGGCGACGGGCCAAGGTACGGGTGGAAGTGCAGCGGCTCGCCGCCGAGGCCATGCTGCGCGGCTCGGTCCACGCCCCGGCCAGGATGACGCGTGATGAGATCGCTGCTCTCGTGCACCGGACCCCCAGCGTGACCGCAGCGCACGGTCAGCCGGGCTGGGTCGCCGCGCTGACTCCGCTGTCGGTCGACGGGAGGATTGTTGCCGCGTCCAGGACGTATTGCGGACTCGCGCAGCGACGGGCGGGGCGGGTTGTTACCGAGGGCAAGAGGACAGCCTGCTGCAGGGTTCGGCGCTTCAAGCGACCGGAGTGACGATCCCGCCGCGCGCCGTTCGGAGTTGTCGCATCTCCCGGCACAAGCGCATCGCGGAGATCCGCGCCAGTAAGTTCCGCGCCTCTGAGTTCCGCCTGCGGGAGGTCCGCGCCGGTGGAGTCCGCGTGGCTGAGGTTCGCGCCGGTGAGGTCCGCTCGGGCCGGGCTGGCCCGCCTGCAGAAGCACGCCGGGTACACGCGCACAGGTGCGGGCGCAGCGGCGGGACGGCCCCGATGCGCCCCACCGTCCCGCCTCTTTGAGGCTGCCGCGCCTACTTGTAAATGATCGTGACCGCGGTCTTCGTGCTGCTGATGGCCTTAGCGGTGATCGTGCCGGTCGCTCCCTTGAACGCCCCGGTCCCTCCGG
>JASIBJ010000579.1 GCA_030045215.1 Streptosporangiaceae bacterium
ATGGCGTCCAGCCTGGGGGACGCGGCCGGTCCCGGTCTTGAACGTATGTGCGAGTTCACGCGGACGTTCAAGGCCGCATTCGGCAGGACGCAGGCCGGTACGCGAGGCCGTGCGCGGCGCGGCTCAGTCAGCGGACGTGACCGGGCTCACGTACGGCAGGGGTGGCGTGGCCAGTGGCATCGCGGCCAGCTGCAGCAACAGCAGTACGTTGTCGTCGGCGGCTGTCCGGTTCATCCGGAGCCGGCCGCAGCGGGTGCAGCGATGTATGAGCATCCACCGCCGTTCGCCGCGGACGGTGACCGCTATCGGCTCCATGGCACCTGGGCACTCGGCTTTGCGGTCGCCGGGGACGTTGCGATCAAGGTGCCGCGACCACAGGCAGCTAGGACAGTGATTGCGGTGGGACGTGCCCGGTGCGTCCAGCGAGACGTCTACGCCGCAGTGGCCGCACCGGAAGGAACGAGGAAACGACAAGTCTGGTGACCTTTCAGAGCTGGACATCGAAGCTGGGCAGACATTTCGCCTCCTCTCGTGTTCCGCGGACCGTTACGACCGGCCGGGTCAGGCCGACGGCAACCATGGTCAGGCGGCGACGAGGGTCCGTCAACCGCATTTCGGCCGCGTCGAGCGTCTGAGCAGGTCAACTGCCCTCGCGGCCGACCCTGGTCGGCGCGATCGGGCCTGCCCGGGCGAGGTTGTCGGCGCGCCGCAGTGCCTCGGGCAGCCGGTACCGGCCGGCCATGGACCGGATCAAGTCGGCTGCCTCGTCCGCGGGCATCCCGGCCGCGGTGACAAACAACGGCCGCAGCGAGGATCCGCGCTCGACCACCACCGCGTGAGTGGCCGTATGGAACCTCGACTTGGCTACACCGATCACCGGGATGCCGAACTCGGCGTGCGCATGCGCACCCAGGCCGGGTCGGCCGCTGGGATCCAGATCGACGTAGCCGTCGATCACCAGCAGGCCCAGTCCGGTCACGCCATCCAGGACCGCGCGCAGCGCAGGCAGCTCGCGCAGGTAGAACTCACCGCTCCGGTAGGGCGGCACCGCGGGTATCACGGCCGTCCGCTCAGCCAGCACATGCGCGAAGCTGGCATCGGAGGCCAGGACGGCGGCCGCTCGCGCACCGCCGGTGCTCGGGTAGTGCACGTCGACAGCCGCGCAGAGCCCAAAGTCGGGCCGCACGCCGGTTCCCATGTAGTGAGCATGCCCGCACCGGCGGTGAGCCGACAGGGCGCCCGTGGGCGAGCTCGCTCAGGTAGGCGAGCGCGCTCACATCCGGCGGCGCGGCTTGCCGGGCTGGGCCGAGGTACTCAAGTCGGCGACGACATCCACACAGGCCGGGTGATCACGGCGCGACGGAGTCGATAGAGTCTGCAGGTGACCTCGCCCGGATCAGAACATCTGGACAGCCGTCATCGCGACACGCTGCGCCAGATCATGCAGCATCCGACCAGCCACAACATCGAGTGGCGTGCGGTCATGTCGCTGCTGGAAGCCGTCGGCGAGGTCACCGTGCGCCACGACGGCAAGGTCGCGGTCAAGGTGGGGGACGAGTCGGAATTCCTCGTACCGCCTGCCGGCAAAGACATTGACGACCAGATGGTCATTGACGTGCGCCGCATGCTGACTAGTGCTGGCTACCGCCCGGAATAACGCTCGCCGCGGCCCGCCGGGCCGAGCCCGGTAACGCGTGAACGAGCCGGACTGCCGCACGGTTCATGTGGTATTACTCACTCTCTTCCAGCGGCTGGGCGCTGAACTGCCGTGCCGGACCCCGCCGTGCTTAAGGGCGGGGCCGACCGAAGGCGCGAAAGTACGACGAGGGGAGCCACGGTGGTGCAGCACACAGGCGCAGCAGGCAAGACCCAGGCTAAGGTGACGGCGTCCGCCAGCGTTTCAGAGGCGGGAGTCCGGCTAGTCGGCGCGCTGCTGGCGCTGGCCGTTGCAGCGGTCCACATCGCCGATCAAGGCGGCATCAGCGCGTTCAACTCGCCGAGCTGGATCGGGTGGGGCTACCGGCTGATCGAGGTCGGTGGCGCGCTGACTGCCCTGACCCTGCTGCTGCCGGGGCCGCGATGGCTCAGGCCGGCCTGGCTTGGCTGGGCGGCAGGTGTGCTGCTTGGCACGGGCCCATTCGTCGCCTATATCGCCTCCCGCACGGTCGGCGTGCCCGGCGATCCGGGCGATGTGGGGAACTGGGGCTACTGGGTAGGCACGGTGTCGCTGTTCATCGAAGCCGCACTCGTCATGCTGAGCGTCAGCATGCTGTTGGCAGTGCGCCAGCGCCGCTCCAGGGAGTTGGCGTCAGAAAGCTGACCGAGCCGCTCGGCTGGATGTGATGTGGAACGCTGGGCGGTGTGGCGGTGGATGCGCGGGTTGAGCACGTGGGGAGCCTGCTGCGCCCTCAGTTTCTGCGCGATGCCCGCGCAGCCTATGCGCGGGGTGATTTGACGCCCGCGGAGTTCAAGGCGGTCGAGGATCGGGCAGTCCGCCAGGTCGTGGCGATGCAGGAGGAAGCCGGCCTGCCCGTGGTGAACGACGGCGAGATGCGGCGCGAGTCGTTCCAGAGTGAGCTGACCGCCGCGTGCGACGGATTTGCCGGGGTGGATGTTAATGCCTGGCTGTGGGGAAAGTGGCATTCATCCGAGATGGGTGATGTCACGATCGCGCGGCCTGCGGGTCTGGCGGTCATCGCGCCGCTGCGCAAGCACCGCAACCTTGCCGCCGAGGAGTTCACGTTCCTGCGCGGCTGCACCAGCCTGCCGGCGAAGGTCACGCTGCCGAGCCCGTCGCTGTTCGCCAACCTGTGGTCACCACAGCGGTCCACGGGAGCGTACCCGACGCTGGATGCGTTCCTGGCCGACGTCGTCCAGGTGCTGTGTGAGGAGGTGCGGGAGCTGGTGCGGCTGGGCTGCACCTACATTCAGCTGGATGCCCCGCACTACCCGCTGCTGATCGACCCGGGCTGGCGGGCGTTCTACGAGGAGCGTGGCTGGCCACTGCAACGCTGGCTGGACTATGGGATCGAGCTGGATAACGCCGTGATCGACGCCGGGCGCCCGGCCACATTCGGGTTCCACCTGTGCCGAGGCAACCAGCTGAGCCGGTGGCTGGTGACCGGCGGGTACGACGCGATCGCCGCGCCGGTGTTCGGCCGGGTGCACGCCGACCGGCTGCTGCTGGAATACGACGACGAGCGCTCCGGCACCTTCGACCCGCTGCGGCTGGTCCCAGACGGGAAGGTCGTCGTGCTCGGCCTCGTCACGACCAAGACCTCGCGGATCGAGACCCCGGAGCACATCCAAGCCCGGCTGAGTGAGGCGGGTGCGCTGATCGGTCCCGAACGGCTGGCGCTGAGCCCGCAGTGCGGCTTTGCCACCTCGGTCGCTGGTAATGCCATTACCTCCGAGGCCCAGCAGGCCAAACTTGCCCTGCTGGTCCGCGCCGCCCGCGACTTCCTGCCTGCCCCAGCTAGCACCTGAATGCCTGCCGGACGCGACTGTCTCAGTCGTCCCCCGCGAAACGAACTCTGGCGAGCGGGCTGCGCTCCACCCACTCGTCGAGAACAGCCTTGGGGCCAGAGTTGCCCGGACCTCGCCGGTCATTGAACTCATCGACGAACTTGGCGAGTATGCGGCGACGCTCGCGCGGATCGGTGATGACTGTGGCAATGGCCGGCAGGTCGGCGACTACGGGGTGCTTGAGGTGGAAGACGAAATGCGGCTCGGCGGTCAGATTGGCCAGCCAGTCTCGGGTGCGGGGTCCGGGGGTCCCGCTTAGGTAGATGGAATCGCCGAATCGGTAGAACCAGATCTCGATCCGTCGCGGCTTGCCGGAGCGCCGGCCTGTGGTGGTGATGTCGATCGTCCGCTGCTCGACGCTCGCCGGGTCGTCGATGGCCAGCGCGTCACGGACCTCATCTCGCATCGCATCTCC
>JASIBJ010000580.1 GCA_030045215.1 Streptosporangiaceae bacterium
CGCTGAGCGGCTAGGTTGTCCATGGGGAAACCGTAAAGTGTGGTCCAAGGTCCACAGTCAAGGAGCCAGCCGTGCTGATCGGCGAGGTCGCCCGCTCCGCCGGAGTCAGCCGGGACGCAGTGCGCCTGTACACACGCCTCGGGCTGGTGACGTGCACCTCCCGCCGCGCCGGGTCGCGGCGCTACGCCGACTACGACGCCAGCGCGGCCGAGCTTGTCAAGGGCACCAAGATCGCCCAGTCAATCGGCTTCACCCTCGCCGAGTTGAGCCCCATCGCGGCGGCGTACGTCGCAGGCTCCCTGGACGACGGCCGCCAGCGCGAACTGCTGGCCGCCAAACTGGCCCAGATCGAAGAGAAGCGGCAACAGCTTGGCGAGATGTGCGAGTTCCTGCGGGCCAAGCTAGAAGATCTTGAATCGGACGAGCCACGCCCGCAGCCAGGCTGACCGGACACTGCTTGGCCGGAGGCAGGACAAGGGAGAATGCGGCCAATCTCGATGCGGCGGCGCGAGCTCACTCCATGTCCGGCCAGTCGAGCAGCCGCGTCACCAGTGTCTGGTTGCCCGTTACCCGCAGCCGGTCCGGCCCGTGCCGTCGGTAGAACGCGAGCACGAGATCACTCGGGCTCGCCGTCACCGTCGCATCCGCCGTGGCCGGGCCGCGTTCCGCATCGGGCAGCACCGAAATCTGCAGGCGCTCGCGCCGCAGGCCGAGCAGCCAGTCCCCGCCGTCGCCGGCGGACAGAGCCACGGTCGCCGGATCGTGCGGCCACGCGCCTGTGGTCCGCAGGCCCACGGCCAGGAACTCTCCAACCCCGTCGGCGGCCAGCGTCGGTGGCAGCGGCTCGGGGTTGCCTGCCGCCTGCTGAGCATCGAAGGCGTGCACACCCGCCTCCTGCACCTGGTGCCGGGCGACGGCTCCGGCCGTCATCGGCGCGCCCGACGACTCCCACCACGCCCAGCACCCGCGCTCGGATCCGGCGTCCTTCAGCGAGCCGATGAGTGCTGCCGCGGCGCTGGCCGACCAGGTCAGCAGGTCGCCGAGCGGCTCTCGGTCTCCGATCGTGTCCTCGTCCGGCGGACCGGCCGCGGGCCCGGCGGTGACCGCAGCCGACCAGAACAGGTGCACCTTGCCGAGGTGGGTGACCAGGTCTCGCACGGACCAGCCGGGACAGCCGGGAACGCGGGCGTCCAGATTGCCGACGGCAGCGGAGCGAAGCGCGTCGGACCGGTCCTCGATCAGGGTGAGCATGTCGTCGAAGCTGAGCAAGGGGTTCGGCATAGTCCGGGTCTAGCACGGGCCGCCGACATTCAGTGAGTCGGCCCGAACGCCGAAGCCCGGCGGCCGAAGCCCGGCGGCCGAAGCCCGACGGCCGAAGCCCGAGCGCCCCGGGTACGTCAGCCCTTGACCCGGCGGCCGCCCGTCCAGACCCCCGTGACGTGCTCGGGCTTGGCGAGAACGGAGATGTCCACGAGCGGATCGGCGTCGAGCGTCAGGATGTCAGCGTCGTAACCGGCCGTCAGCTGGCCGCTCCGCGGCGCCTGCGGTCCGAGCGTCTGCGGTGCGATGGCGGTGGCGGCGGCGATGGCCTGAAGGGGAGTCATGCCGAGCTTGGCGAGGTAGATGAGTTCGGTGCCGTTGTTCCCCCACGAGTTGGGCAGGTCCATCCCGGTCAGCCCGATGTCGGTGCCCATCGCGACCGTAACGCCGCGCTCGATCGCCAGCTGAACGGCCTCGGCGTGCGTCGATGCGAGCGCGGTCAGCTTGGCCGCCGCGTACGGCGGGACCTCCTGCAGGTTCGCGAGGATGTCCTCGACGATGCTGCGGGTGGGCACGAGAATCATGCCTTGCTCCACCATCGCGTCGCAGGCTTCCGAGTCCAGATAGCTGCCGTGCTCGATCGTCCGCACGCCCGCCTCGATGGCCGCCATGATGCCCGGCTTGCCGTGACAGTGCGCCGCGACCACCCGGTCGGCGAGACCCGCGACCTCGACGATGGCGCGCAGCTCGGCCACCGTGAACTGCTGATGGATCGGGCTGTCGATCTCCGACAGCACGCCACCTGACGCGCACACCTTGATCACCCGCGCACCGGACCGTAGCTGCTCACGGACCGCGCGCATGCAGTCGGCGGTGCCGTCGGCCAGCCGCGCGGCGCCGTCCGTCCGGTTGAAGTCGTTCACGAAAGACAGCGGGTAACAGTGCAGGTCACCGTGCCCGCCCGTGGTGCTCAGGATTGCCCCGGCGGCGTAGATGGACGGTCCGTCGAGTACGCCCTCGGTCACCGCCCTAGCCAGGTACACGCCGAGCCCGCCGACCTCGCGGACCGAGGTGATGCCGGCGTCCAGGGCGTTGCGCAGGTCCCGCGCCGAGCGGACCGCCCGCAGTGCCAGCGGCTCCTGGACCAGCTTGGCCAGGTCGAACACTCGCGAGCCGAGGAAGTGCGTGTGGCAGTCCCACATGCCGGGCATGACCGCGGCGGCGGTCGTCACGTCGGCGTCAGGCGTCTGCGGAGCGCTCGCGGCCGGTCCTGCGTAGCTGATCGCGCTGCCGTCGGCGACGACCACGCCGTCAGCCACGGGCTCACCATCACCAGGAATCAGTACGTGGGCCTCGATTCGCAGCATCGGTCCTCCGTCGTCGTTCTCGTCACGTTTGGCCGCAGTCAGTATGACCTAGATTCTGGCGCCCGCAGGCATGCGCGTGACCGTCGCTCGCCACCACGTGCTTCATGAGGGGAACGAGGTGGTCTCCGCCTCGCCCGGGTCCGCAGCGCGAGGGCGCAATCTCGGCGCCCGTTCCGCCAGCCGGTGCCGGCCGGCGCGTCGGGGCCTGGCTCAGCTTGCAGTGCGGCGATAACCTGCCGGAGACAGCGCTGCGTGCGGGAATGGCGCGCGGATTGGACGGAAAGATCGACCTCATCGGGTACCAGCCGCGGCGGAAGCGCCAACTTTCTGGCGGTATCTGAATGTGGGCCCCCGAATGCAGTCCGTAATGCGCTATACAGGTCTCAGTGCGAGGGAGCGTGATGCGGTCAGCGGAGCGGCCGCCTGCCCGGTCCGGCCGGCAGGCGGTGGAGGAAGGTCTCTCTCGCATTCGGCGGTTCGTTGCGACCGCACCGCTGCCGGTCAGGGCGCTGCTGTTTCTCGCCCTCATCGTCGCATCGCCATTCTTGGTGATCGGCGGGCTGCTTTACGCCCCGTACGGGCTGTCGACCGGTGACCGGTCCTGGCTCGCGTCAGCCTCCGTCGCATGCTGGGGCATCGTGATCGTCGCAATGCTGGCGCGGGGCGCCAACTGGCCGCATCTCCTGCTCCTGATCTTGCCGGTCGGGATGGCGCTGGCCGCTCATGCCGGGGCACTGAGCCGCGGATTCGTGCCCTGTCGCACGGTGGCTCTCAGCCTGGTCTGGTCACTCCCGGTTGGCGTGCTCATGTTCAGGTACTGGCAGAGCCAGCCGTACGCGGGCCCCGCCGTCGCGTGGCTCATCGCGGTCATCGTGCTGGCCTGGCGGGTGGCCAGGATCGCGCAACAGGCTCGGGTGCGGTCGGTCGC
>JASIBJ010000581.1 GCA_030045215.1 Streptosporangiaceae bacterium
CTCGGCCGGCTATCGCTACGTCAATATCGATGACGGCTGGTACCAGTGCCCGGGCCCGCAGGGCCCGAACGTCGACAGGTACGGCCGCTGGGTAGTGAACGCCGCGAATTACCCGAGCGTCGGCCCGGACAATGGCATCAAGGCGCTCGCCGCGTACGTGCACAGGCTGGGCCTGAAGTTCGGGATCTACGAGACGACCGGGATCTCCGGGCAAGCGGTCGCGAAGAACACGCGGATACTCGGCACCCGCTATACCGCCGACGAGATCGCCACCAAGAGGCCAGCGAACAACTACAACTGCGGCGGCATGGTCTCGATCGACTACGCCAAGCCGGGAGCCCAGGCGTACGTCGACTCGATCGTGGACGAACTGGCCTCCTGGGGGGTCGACTACATCAAGCTCGACGGCATCACCAACAGCAACGGCCCCGACATCAAGGCCTGGCAGGCCGCGATTCATCACTCGCACCGCCCGATGGTGCTTGACACCACCCAGGGCAGCTTCACGATCAAGCTGGCGCCGACGTTGAAGAAGTACTCCAACCAGTGGGAATTCGATCCCGACATCGAGATCAACGGCCCGGACGAGGGCTCGGCCAACGCCTGCAACGCACCGCCGTTCACCGGCTGCCTGAGCGTGTTCCCGCTGACCAGCTACATCCACTGGAGCGACCGCTTCAACGGCGTCGCCGACTGGCAGCCCTATGGCGGTCCCGGCGGGTTCAACGACTACGACTCGATCGAGGTCGGCGACGGCAGCAAGGACTCCGGCATGTCGCTCGCCGCGTCGGAGTCGCAGTTGAGCCTGTGGTCACTGGGCTCGGCCCCGCTCATCCTCGGCAGCGACCTGTCCACGTCGGTCAAGAATGCCTACGGCAGCAGCGCCGGCCTGACCAGCAGGGATCGCAGTCTCCTGATGAACAGGCAGGTCATCGCCGTTGACCAGGACGCCATCGACGCATCGAGGATCGCCGACGTCGGCAAGCCGGGCCGCGGCGCTGGCTACCAGGTCTTCGCCAAGGTTGAGCGGCGCGGCGACGGGGTCGTCGGGCTGTTCAACACGACCACCAAACTGAGCTCGGCTCCGGTGACGATCTCGACCACCGCGGCCGCGATCGGCCTGCGGCCCGACCCGCATGGCTACCTGGTTCTGGACCTGTGGGGCGGCCTCTCGGTCGTAGTCGGCGGGCAGGCAAGGTTCCGCATCTCGTCGGCCGGCGTGATCACGGCGACCATCCCGCCCGAGGGGGTAGCCCTCTACAGGGTGATCCCGCTGCGGTGACAGGCGGCGGCGGGCACGCCCCGGACCCGCGCCGGGGCGTGCCCTCTGCCGAGCAGGCCGACGCCGTGGCGGGCTACATGACCGCAAGCTGGCCGCCGTCGATGACCAGCGCGGCGCCGTGCACGAACGACGCGTCGTCTGAGGCCAGGAAGGCGTACGCGGCGGCCACCTCCTCTGGCTGGCCGACCCGGCCCAGCGGGATCTTCTCGCGCGCGTAGGCGGCCTCGAAGCCCTCGCCGTGCCCGGCGGCAATCGCAGCGTTCAGCGGAGTCTGGATGTAGCCGGGGCACAGCGCGTTCACCCTGATTCCATACTGGCCGAGTTCCACGGCCATGGTGCGGGTGAGTTGCAGGACGCCGCCCTTGGACGCGTTGTAGTGCGCGTAATCCGGTTCGCCGGCCAGGCCATTGGTCGACGACATGTTGATGATCACGCCGGGCGTCCCTTGCCTGACCATCAGCCTGCTGACGCGCTGCGCGACCAGGAACATGCCGCGCAGGTTCACCGCCAGCATCCGGTCCCAGTCGCCGGCACTGATCGTCAGGAACGGGTCGCGCCGCGCGGTCCCGGCGTTGTTGGCCAGCACGTCGATGCCGCCGAGGGCCGCATCGGCTGCGGCCACCATCTCGGCGACGTCCGCCTCGGAGCTCACGTCGCAGGCTAGCCCGGCGATGGGCGCGCCGACACCGCGCAGGCTCGTGACCGCGGCATCGACCTCCGCCGCATCAAGCCCGCAGATGAAGACGGGGCAGCCTTCCTCGCCGAACCTCCGGGCCGTGGCCAGCCCGATACCGCTGCTGCCACCGCAGACCAGGACTCGCCGCCCAGCCAGTCCGCGCATGCGCCTCCCTCACGATCACGGCAGGCCTGTCGCTTACGGACAGGCCGCATGGCAGCCGGCCGGACCTCAGCTACCGGACCCGAACCGCACCACAGAGGACATTCTGGCGTCTCATCAAGGGTCGGGCTAATGCTCCGAACGACAGTGGAGGGCGCTTCGCTGTCCCAAGAGCAGCAGTAGACCGCCCTCCACTGTCGCTGGCGGTCTTGGCGGGTGGCATGAACTGCCCGGTTGGCTGGCTTCCGGCGTGATCCGGCGGCCGGACCGGTTCGCAACCGCCTCGATTTGCGGCCCGGCTGGCTGCGAGCCGAGTATGAAGCGGTGGTGACCAACTACGAGACCGTCGTCGGTGCTCGGCCGGGCGTGGTCAGGGCGGTGACGATCCTGACCGGTGCGGGCATATCTACTGACTCGGGCATCCCGGACTTCCGCGGGCCGCAGGGCATCTGGACCAAGAACCCCGCCGCAGAAAAGCTGTCGACCTACCAGAGTTACGTCTCCGACCCCGAGTTGCGCCGCCGATCCTGGCAGAACCGGCTGGCGCACCCGGCCTGGACTGCCCGGCCGAACGCCGCGCACCTGGCGCTGGCCAGGCTGGCGTCAGCCGGCCTCGATACCTGGGTGATCACGCAGAACATCGACGGCCTGCACCAGCAGGCCGGCACCCCGCCGGACCGGGTGCTCGAACTGCACGGCACGATGCACCGGGTCGTGTGCGTCAGCTGTGGTGACGCAACCGCCATGTCCGATGCCCTGGCCAGGGTGCGGGCGGGCGAAGACGACCCGGCCTGCGGCGAGTGCGGCGGCATCCTCAAGTCCGCCACCGTGATGTTCGGCCAGGCGCTCGACCCGGACGTGTTCCGCCGCGCCGTGGCGGCCGCGCAGGCGTGCGATCTGTTCCTCGCGGTCGGCAGCACGCTGACGGTCGAGCCGGCCGCTTCGCTATGCGGGCTGGCCGTCGGCCACGGCGCCCGGCTCGTGATCGTGAACCGGGACCGCACGCCCTATGACGTCCTGGCCGACGCGACCATCCGCGAGCCCATCGGCGAGGCGATCCCCGACCTGGTCGACGCGCTCCTGGCCAGCTCCCCGGTGGCCGCAGACCCCGCCCCCGCCGCAGACCCGAGCTAAGCCTCGGACCGGCCCTGGCCTCGGACCCGCCTGGAACGAGAGTGACGGGCCGGTCACGGCACGACGGTAACCGGCCACCGCCCGGCCCGCACGAGCCGGACGGCCAGGGACCCGACAAA
>JASIBJ010000582.1 GCA_030045215.1 Streptosporangiaceae bacterium
TCGCCCGCTATCTCGCCGACGGCTCATGGCCAGGCCCCGGCATCGACATAGTTCCGTCCGATCCGATTCTCTGGGCACAACCCTCACGGCTCACGAGCAATTCGGAGCGTCCGACGCGTGGTCGCCTGCTGATGCGGGTCGGACGCTTCCTCGGGCCGGGCACCCTCGAGCTCATGCAAGCCGGTCACGTATTGCACGCCGCATACCATTGGCGGCTCGTCCCCAACCGCAGCATCTCCGTCGCATCGGCCTCGCTCGCCGCGGCCGATCTTGGAGGTGGACCAGTCGCCCTCGTCTGGCACGCTAGGCGCTAAGGCGACTTCGAACGCCAGGGGATCACTGGAAGATGTCCGCAGGCATCGTGGCCATGGTGGGCCCATGCCGTTGACAGGTTGTGCGGATCAGTGACGCCTACCAGCGCGGCGACCAACACGGCCCTGCCGTCGATCAACGTCGGGAATATTCCGGGCTATCTCGCCATCGCACCCAACGGCGAGACAGTCTACGTTCGAACCTCGACTCGAATACGGTGACGCCGACCAGCAAGGCTGCCGTACATGGTGACATCCCGGTCCTAAGGTATGTACGGGGAAGGACGAACCGATGATGCGGTGGGCTGTTCCGCAGCGCGCCCGGTCCGCGGGTCCTGACACCGAGCGCGCGCCGCACGCAAGCACGGGTGGAACGGCGCCATCGGCCGAACTCGAGCCGGTCGACCGGCGCGTGATCTGGGTGGGTGGCATCGTCTTCGCCGTGTTGATGGCGCTGTCGACTCGGTACGGCTTTCACCGCGACGAGCTGTACTTCCTGGCCTGCGCTCAGCACCTGCAGGCCAGTTACGTGGACCAGCCCGTGCTGACGCCGCTGCTGGCGTGGGTGTCGCTGAAGCTGTTCGGCGTGTCCCTGCTTGGCCTGCGGCTCTGGCCCGCGCTCGCAGCCTGGGCCACGGTAGTTGTCAGCGGGCTGGCTGCCCGCGAGTTCGGCGGCGGCCGCCGCGCGCAGCTGCTGGCCGCGATCGCGACCGCTACGATGCCAGCCTTGCTCGCCATCGACCATCTGTTCGGTCCGACGGCGTTCGACACACTCGCCTGGTCGGGCCTGGCGCTCATCGTCGCCAGGATCGGGCGAACCGGCAACACCCGCTGGTGGGTGGCCGCCGGCCTGGTTCTCGGACTAGGGCTGGCTAATAAGCACAGCGTGGGACTCTTCGCCGTCGCGCTACTGGCCGGCGCGCTGCTCAGCGGCGCCTGGCGGCTAGTCGGGAACCGCTGGCTGCTGGCCGGCGCCGTGATCGCGGCTGCTTTCACCATCCCCGACATCTGGTGGCAGGCACAGCACCAGTGGGCGACGATCGCCATGACCCGGGCGCTGAACCAGGAAAACGGCGGCCTCGGCAACCTCAGCAGCTGGATAGTCGGCCAGCTGATCATGACGGCTGTCGCGCTCGTGTGGGTCTGGGCGGCCGGGCTGCGCTGGCTCTGGCGGTCCGAGCGGCCGCTGTGGCGGGCGCTGGCATTTGCGTACGGGCTGCTGTTCGTCTTCTTCGCGCTCACCACCGGCGCGAAGATCTACTACCTGGCCGGGGCTTACGTCTACCTGCTCGCGGCCGGCGCGGTGGCCATCGACCGATGGCTGGCAGCCCGGCCAGGCCGCCTCCGCAACGTGCTGCTGACGACCGCGGCTTGCACCGCGGTGGCGCTGCCGATCGTGCTGCCGGTGCTGCCCGCCGCCGACATCGGCTGGACCTACAGGCTGAACCAGGATCCCGCCGAGTCGATCGGCTGGCCCCAGCTCGTCAGCTCTGTCAGAGCGGTCTGGGCCTCGCTACCGCCTCGGCAGCGGGCCAGTGCGGTGATCTTCACTGCTAACTACGGCGAGGCCAGCGCCATCAACCTGCTGGGCAGAGGGACCGGCCTGCCTGAGGCCGTGAGCGGGCACAACACCTACTGGTGGTGGGGACCAGGCAACCCCCGCGCCACGACCGTGCTGGCCGTCATGCCGGGGCCGATCAGCGGGACCGGCTACAACGCCTACCTGCACCAGTTCTTCACCAGCGTGCAGACAGTGGCCACGCTTTCCAACCCGTACGGCATCCGCAATCAGGAGTGGCACGGCCACGTCTACCTGTGCACCGGTCCGCGCCGACCGTGGGCCCAGCTCTGGCCCCAGCTGCGTCACTATGGCTGACAGCCGAGCCATCAGCACGCGGGATCCGCCTTCCGGCAGACCCGCGGGGGGGGGGTGTCGCTGAGACGGCACGGCTGGCAGGCCCGCGACCATCCACCAGCCTCGCGGGCCACTGCCGCGATCCGGACCGGCCAAGTGGCCCGAGAGGCCGCTGACCCTCTGCCCGACGGCGCAAACGCGAGTGAGCCTACGAAGGGCGGGGTTCGCCCGGTCGCTCCCCGTCACATCGGAGTGGACAATCGCGACAGGTTGTCAGGCGCCGGGCGGCTGGTAGGCGATCCCCTTGGCACGATCAGCAATCGCGATGAGATCGCTGGCCTCGATCAATTCATGCGTCTCGAAACGCGTGAACGCGCCCGAACTAGTGGCGGCCAGGCTCACCGCCGCCATGGTGTGTGAGTCAGGCAGAACGAAGACGCCCGCACCGTCGTATTGTCCGAACATCCAGTAGTACGACTCCAGGCTGCCCCCAACCGACTCGGCCAGTTCTCGCACCACCGCCGCCCGGTCGGAGGGCTTCGCGAGGAACCGTCTGATCGTCTCGCCGGTGACGCTGAACAGAACCAGGTACTTTGTCACTGCGACCACCCCCCGAGCGCAACCACGCAGGTCGTGGTTTCTCTGCCGGCCAGTATCGCGCTCAACGTCCTCAGCCTCAACCGCCATGTCCGAAAGCGCGATGACACGTGTAAATGATCGTGGCGGTCATGGGGTCGGGATTCGTCCGTCGAAGTAGATCGTGAATGCCTGCAGCGCCTGTTTCCACCCGTTGCTGCGGATCCCGGTGTTCGGGGTCCGGTAGTCCCCCAGGTTCCGCACGGCCAGGTAGAGCACCTTGAGTGCGGCCAGCTCGGATGGGAACTGGCCGGGGTTGCCGGTCACTTTCCGCAGCCGGGAGTTCATCGACTCGATCAGGTTCGTACCCGGTATGAAAGGCCTGGTCAGCAGTGGTGAAGGGAGCTGGCTGGTGGTCAGGTATATCGGCATGGATGTGCACCGCGAGTTCGCGCAGCTCGCGGTGGTCGAGCGCGGCCTGCTCCGCGACGACGGCCGCATCGGCGTGACGCCCGAGGCGCTGCGGGAGTGGGCAGCGAGCCTGCGCGCCGATGACCAGGTGGCGCTGGAGGCCACCGGCAACAGCGACGCGATCACCAGGGCTGTCTCGGACGTGCAGGTCACGGTGTCCGCGCCAGATCAGCGGCCAGGCGACAGCTTCGCGGAATTGCGCCTTCATCGGTGCGACGCGGGTCAGTAGCCGCAGCCAAAAAAGGGCCGGATGCGCCGATTCGCGTGACCTCCGTCCCTGGCAGCCTGATAGCTCGCCAGGAGACTCTGGTTAGGCGCAGCGTGTTGGCCTTTGCTTGCTGCACTGCTGTGCGCGGGCCGCCGGAGGAGCTTCCGCATGGAACGTAATCGCTACGCGGACCTGTTGAGGGTCTTCGCGATCGGTGCCGTGGTATATGGCCACTGGCTGCTAACCAGCGTGACCTACCGGCATGGTCAGCTGTCCGGCCTCGACGCCCTGGAGTATGTCAGCTGGGGCCGGTGGGTCACCTGGCCGTTCCAGGTGATGCCATTGTTCTTCCTGGTCGGTGGCTATGTTGACGCCCGGTCGTGGACGGCGCACCGAGCGCGGGGCGAGACCTGGACCGAGTGGGTGCGGGCCCGCGCCATGCGACTGCTGTGGCCTACCGCCGTGTACGTGCTCGTCGCGGTCCTGGCCGTGATCGCCGCGCGAGCCGCGGGAGTCGGCCCGGTGGAGCTCGCCCAGGCTGGCTGGCTCGTTGCCCTGCAGCTGTGGTTCCTGCCCGCCTACCTGCTGCTCGTCGCGCTCACGCCGGTGCTGCTGGCCATCTACCGACGCTATGGCCTGGCGATGCCCATCGCCATGGCCCTCGGGGCTGGTGCAGTCGACGCGGCAGTCCTGGGCCCGCACCTGCACGTCATCGGCTACGCGAACTACCTGTTCGTGTGGGGCTCGATGTACGTGTGGGGCTTCGGCTGGCAGGATGGCAGCCTGACGCGGCCGTGGTGGCGCCCCTACGCGATGTCCGCTTGCGGCGGGGTCGCCCTGGCCGCCTTGGTGACCTGGAGTCCGTTCCCGGTGGACATGATCGGCGCGGGTGAGCGGATCACCAACACCTCTCCGCCGTCGATTGCGCTTCTGGCCTTCGCCGCCGCTCAGTGCGGACTCGTGCTGGCAGCAGCACCAGCGATGTCGCGGCTGCTCAGAAGACCTCGGCTATGGCGGCTGGTCAGCAGGGTCAATACCACGGTGATGACCGTCTACCTCTGGCACATGATGCCGGTCATCGTGATTGCCGTGGCCTTCTACCCGAGCGGGATCGTGCCGCAGCCAGCCATCGGGACCGGGGAGTGGTGGCTGCTGCGCCTGGCCTGGTGGGCGTTGCTCACTGTCGTGCTGCTTCCGCTGATCATGCTCGTCATGTGGGCCGAACGGCCGATGAAGCGCCTTCCCGCCGGCATCGGGACCACCAGGTCCTGGTCGCCGGCAGTGCTCGCGTTCGGTCTCGCCGCGAGCATGACCGGCCTGGCCAAGCTCGCGATCGGCGGGTTCGCCCCTGGCGGCCAGCCGCCGGCGCTTGTCCTTGCGGCATTTGCCGTGGGCGTGGTATCCGTGTTGCTCACGGGTCGCGCTCCGCCGCAGGCTGCTGAGTCGGCTGCGACCCGCGAGAAGGGCCCGGATGCCTCGCGCGCAGCCGCCTGACGACAAGGACCCTGCTTGATCACGCATACAGCGCGTCGATGTCGCTGGCGTACTTGGCCATGACGTAGTCGCGGCGGACCTTGCCCGTAGGCGTGAGTTCGGCGCCCACCCCGAACTGGCCGGGCAGGATGCGGAATCGCTTAATCGTCTCGGCCCTCGACACGGTCGCGTTGGCGCTGTCCACGGCGTGCTGCACGGCCTTGCGCAGATCCGGATCATCGCCCAGTTCGGCGATGGCCGCACCGGCG
>JASIBJ010000583.1 GCA_030045215.1 Streptosporangiaceae bacterium
CGGCCCGAGCCTGGGCCCGGTGCCCGGCCGCGCCCGCGGCGCCGGCCGGGGCCAGGCCGAGGACCGTCAGGCCCGCCGCCACGGTGAGGACAATCAGCGTCCGCCTGCCCCGCTTGTTCATGGTCCCTCCAGTGCCGTGCGCGTGCACACCACGACGTGCGGCGAGATCATGATGAGTCGCTACCGCGCGACCGGCAAGGGGAGCCCTCCCCGGGCGTGACCAGCACGTGCCCCGCCCGCGGCCGGCAGTCCCCGGGGACAGACGGGTGCTAGACGTTCAGCAGCTTCTTCAGGAACTGGCCCGTGTAGCTCTCCTCGACCTGGGCCACCTCCTCGGGCGTGCCGGTCGCGACGACGCTGCCGCCGCGTGACCCGCCGTCGGGGCCGAGATCGATGACCCAGTCCGCGGTCTTGATCACGTCCAGGTTGTGCTCGATCACGATCACCGTGTTACCGCCGTCGACCAGCCGGCCGAGCACGCCCAGCAGCTTGCGGATGTCATCGAAGTGCAGGCCCGTGGTCGGCTCGTCCAGCACGTAGATGGTCCGCCCGGTCGAGCGGCGCTGCAGCTCGGAGGCCAGCTTGACCCGCTGCGCCTCGCCGCCGGACAGGGTCGGGGCCGGCTGCCCGAGCCGCACGTAGCCGAGCCCGACGTCGACGAGCGTCTTGAGGTGCCGGTGGATCGCCGGGACCGGCTCGAAGAACTCCGCGGCCTCCTCGATCGGCATCTCCAGGACGTCCGCGATCGTCTTGCCCTTGTAATGCACTTGCAGCGTGTCGGTGTTGTAGCGGGCTCCGTGGCATACCTCGCACGGCACGTACACGTCCGGCAGGAACTGCATCTCGATCTTGATGGTGCCGTCCCCTGAGCAGGCCTCGCACCGGCCGCCCTTGACGTTGAACGAGAACCGGCCCGGCTGGTAGCCGCGCACCTTGGCCTCGGTGGTCTGCGCGAACAGCCTGCGCACGTGATCGAACACGCCGGTGTAGGTGGCCGGGTTCGATCGCGGCGTCCGGCCGATCGGGCCCTGGTCCACGTGCACCACCTTGTCCAGCTGCTGCATGCCGGTGACCCTGGCGTGCTTGCCGGGCACGATCCTGGTGCCGTGCAGCTCCCTGGCCAGCGCGCTGTACAGGATGTCGTTGACCAGCGTCGACTTGCCCGACCCCGACACGCCCGTGACGGCGATGAAGCAGCCGAGCGGGAACGCCACGTCGATGCCCTTGAGGTTGTGCTCGGCCGCGCCCTTGACCACGACCTCGCGGCCCTTGCCGCGCTTGCGGCGCCGGGCAGGCACAGGGATCGACTCGCGGCCGGTCAGGTAGGCGCCGGTCAGCGACTCCTTGCTGGCCAGCAGCTCCGACAGCGGACCGGACACCACGATGTGCCCGCCGTGCTCGCCAGCCCGCGGTCCGATATCCACCACCCAGTCGGCGGCCCGGATGGTGTCCTCATCGTGCTCGACCACGATCAGCGTGTTGCCCAGGTCGCGCAGCCGCAGCAGCGTCTCCAGCAGGCGGTGGTTGTCTCGCTGGTGCAGCCCGATCGACGGCTCGTCGAGCACGTACAGCACGCCGACCAGGCCGGATCCGATCTGCGTGGCCAGCCGGATGCGCTGGGCCTCGCCGCCTGCGAGCGTCGCCGACGCCCGGTCCAGGGTCAGGTAGTCCAGGCCGACGTCGAGCAGGAAGCCGAGCCTGGCGTTGACTTCCTTGAGAATGCGGCTGGCTATCTGCATGTCGCGCTCGGACAGCTGAAGCGACAGCAGCAGCTTGGCCAGCTCGCCGATCGGCAGCGCGCAATAGTCCGCGATCGACCGGTCCTCGACGGTCACCGCCAGCGATACCGGCTTCAGCCGTGCTCCGTGGCAGGCCGGGCAGGGCACCTCGCGCATGAACTCGGCGAACCGCTCGCGGCTGTAGTCGCTCTCGGCATCGGAGTGGCGGCGCTCGATGTACGGGATGGCCCCTTCGAAGTTGGTGTAGTACGACCGCTCGCGCCCGTACCGGTTCTTGTAGCGGACGTGTACCTGCTCGTCGTGGCCGTACAGCAGCGCCTTCTTCGCGGCGGCCGACAGCCGCTCCCAGCGCGTGTTGATGCTGAAGCCGAGCGCGTCGCCCAGGGCCGCGATCAGGCGGACGAAGTAGTCGCTGACGTGCCCGGCGCTCCACACCGAAATCGCGCCCTCGGCCAGCGTCCTGGTCGGATCCGATACCACCAGGTCGGGGTCGACCTCCATCTTGGTCCCGAGACCCGTGCAGTCCGGGCAGGCGCCCCACGGCGAGTTGAACGAGAACGACCGCGGCTCCAGCTCGTCGAAAGACAAGTCGTCGTACAGGCAGGCGAGATGCTCGGAGAACATCCGCTCGCGCAGCGGATCGTCGTCCGGCAGGTCCACGAAGTCCAGCACCACAACCCCGCCGGCCAGCCCGAGCGCGGTCTCCACCGAGTCGGTCAGCCGGCGCTGGGCTGATTCCTTCACCTCGAGCCGGTCGACCACGACCTCGATGTCGTGCTTCTCGTACTTCTTCAGGGCCGGCAGTTCCCCGGACACCGCGGTGTCCAGCCGGATGATCGTGCCATCGACCCTGGCCCGCGAGTAGCCCTTGACCTGGAGATCACGGAGTAGCTCGGTGTACTCCCCCTTGCGACCTCGCACGACCGGGGCGAGCACCTGGAACCTGGCGCCCTCCTCCAGTTCCAGGACCCTGTCGACGATCTGCTGCGGGGTCTGCCGGGCGATCGGGCGGCCGCAGACCGGGCAGTGCGGCTTGCCGACACGCGCGAACAGCAGCCGCATGTAGTCGTAGACCTCGGTGATCGTCCCGACGGTGGACCGCGGGTTGCGTCCGGCCGCCTTCTGATCGATCGAGACCGCGGGTGACAGGCCGTCGATGAAGTCCACGTCGGGCTTGTCCATCTGGCCGAGAAACTGCCGGGCGTAGGCCGACAGCGACTCGACGTACCGGCGCTGGCCCTCGGCGAAAATGGTGTCGAACGCCAGGCTCGACTTACCCGAGCCGGACAGCCCGGTGAACACGATCATGGAGTCGCGCGGCAGGTCGAGAGACACATCCTTGAGGTTGTGCTCGCGCGCGCCGCGGACAACAAGTCGATCTGCCACTTTGTGCCCAGTTCTCCCGCTATGCATGGGTAGTTGAGGGGCGACCAGCCCGCTCAGTCATCGTATCTACGGCGTCCGACAAAACAGTGGCCAGTTTCCTGGCAGCGAACCCGGCCCGGCTGCTGAACTCTGACTCCGGTCAGCCCGCCCGCAGCACGTCGACGTCCGCCGTCGGTACCATCGCCTGCTTGTACCACCGCTCGGGCGTGTCCTCGATGAACGCCACCAGCTCCAGGCCGAGCAGGCGAGGCTCAATCCTGGACACCAGCAGCTCTGCTCCGGTAGCGAGCCGGATCCGGTCGCCCACCTGCACGTCCGCGGCCGCTACGGTGATCCACGGTTCAGCCATGGCGCCTTCCGTCAGCGATTGCCCAGCCCGTCGTCCGGCGCGACGCCGGCCGCGCGAGGCTCATTGTGCCAGTAAGGGCCACCGCCGGGCAGCACCACGACCACCGTACAACCCTGCATCCTGGCGATATGTTCCCAGCGACCGCGCTCCGGAGCAGGCCGGGCCTCCGGAGCAGGCCCGGCTGACGACGAGCAGACGACCTCGGGGACCGGCGCGCTGAACGCCCGGCTGCCCGAGACCACCCGCTGCTGGTAGACAGGGACCATGACCCCCGCATCTGACGCCTCGCCCGCTGACTCAGCGGCCCGGGCGGCCGAACTCGGCCCGAGGGTGGACGCGGCGACGCAGCGCCTGCTGCAGACTGCGGCCCGGATCACCGACGAGCAGGCCCGAGCGGCCTCGCTGCTACCGGGCTGGAGCCGCAGCCACGTGCTCACGCACATCGCGCGCAACGCGGACGGCCTGCGTAACCTCCTGATCTGGGCGCGCACGGGCGTCGAGACTCCGCAGTACCCGAGTCAGGAGGCGCGTGACATCGGCATCACCCAGGGGGCGGGCCGACCGGCCGCGGAACTGATCGACGACGTCGAGGTGTCCGCGGCGGCGCTGGCGGCCGAGGCGGCCATCCTGGCCGATGCCGACTGGGCCGCGGAGGTGCACGGCCCGGGCGGCCGTCCGCATCCGGCCTGGTACACGCTCTGGCGCCGGCTGACCGAGGTGGAATTCCACCATGTCGATCTCGACGCGGGCTACCAGCCGGAGCAGTGGCCGGAGGAGTTCGCGGTGCAGAGCCTGGAGCGGGTGAGCGCCGACTTCCGCGAGCGCGAGTGCCCCGCTGCCGTGCTGGTGAGCGTGGACTCGGGCCGGACGCACCGCATCGGGCCGGCCGAGGCTGAGCCGACCGCCCGGATCAGCGGCCCGACGCGGGCGCTGCTGGCGTGGCTAACCGGCCGCAGCGCCGGCGCCGGGCTGACGGCCGAGCCGGCTGGCCCGCTGCCGTCCCTGCCGGCATGGTAGTTATCAGGGTGACGAACGTCGATGACGGCTGCGGAGATGAGGAGAGCATGACCTACACGGGAAACGTCAGCGTCGGCGGGCCTGCGGACACCAGGGAGCTGCCCGGCCTCACCATCACGAAGGTGGCCGTCGGCCCCATGGACAACAACGCCTACCTGCTGCGCTGCACGCAGACCGGCGAGCTTGCCCTGATCGACGCCGCGAACGAGGCCGGCACGCTGCTGGCCTTGATCGGCGACACCCCGCTGGCCACGATCATCACCACTCACCGGCACTGGGACCACCATGTCGCGCTGCCGGAGGTGGAGCGGGCGACCGGGGCGGCAACCGTCGCCCACCCGGATGACGCGCCCGGGCTGCCGGTCCCGGTGACGCGGCCGGTCAGGCACGGCGACCAGATCGCCGTCGGCAACGCCACCCTGTCGGTGATTCACCTGCGCGGCCACACTCCCGGCAGCATCGCGCTGTACTACGACGGGAACGGTGAGCTGGCCGATCAGCCGCACCTGTTTACCGGCGATTCGCTCTTCCCCGGCGGTCCCGGCAACACCGAACACGACCCGGCCAGGTTCGGGTCGCTGATGACCGATCTGGAGGAGCGGGTGTTCGCCGAACTGCCCGACGGGACCTGGGTCTATCCGGGGCACGGCAAGGACACTGTCCTCGGCACGGAGCGGCCGCACCTCGCCGAGTGGCGCGCTCGCGGCTGGTAAGGCGCGCCCGCGGCCGGTAAGGCGCCGCCACTACAGGCTGGCGTAGCAGGCGTCGATCAGCGCGCGGTTACGCGGGTTACGCCAGCGCGGGCCCATCTGGTTGGTCACGTAGCCGAACGCCAGCCCGGCGTCCGGATCGCAAAAGCCGACCGAGCCGCCGGCCCCGAAGTGACCGAAGCACCGCGGTCCGCGGCCGAACTCGCGCTCCGGGTGCGTGAGCTGGAAGCCGAGGCCGAACCTGGACGGCCGCCGCAGCACCAGGTCGTCGCCGTACACCTGCTCCCGCGTCGCGGCGGCCAGCGCTCCGCTGTCGATGACGCGCACGCCATCGATCGTGCCGCCGGCTGCCAGCGCCGAGTACAGCCGGGTGATGCCGGCCGCGGTCGCGTGCGCGTTCGCTGACGGGATCTCGGCGCTTCGCCACGCGGCTGTGTTCACGACGCCGAAGCCGGAGAAGTCCGGCGGGTTGAAGTAGGCGCTCATCGCCATCCGGGTATCCGGCACGCTGCTGGCGCCAGCCTCACCGGCATCGGCCGCCCCGGCGTCCGCGGGGCCAGCCGGCCAGTGAAACTCCGCCACTCGGCCGTGCTCGGCCCGCGGCAGCCCGATGTGCAGGTCAGCGTCCAGCGGTCGGGCCAGCGCGGCCCGCAGGAATGCGCCCGGGGTCTGCCCGGTGATCCGCCTGAGCAGTTCGCCGCCCAGGAACCCGAACGTGTTCACGTGGTAGCCGTGCCCGGTGCCCGGAGGCCACCACGGCTCCTCGGCCGCGAGCGCACGGGTCATGAACTCCCAGTCGAGCATGCAGCCGGCCCGCTGCCGCGCGTGCAAGGCCGGCAGCCCG
>JASIBJ010000584.1 GCA_030045215.1 Streptosporangiaceae bacterium
ATCGGAATCGCCGTGGCCACGCTGGTCAAGGGCGAACACGTGATAGCGGTCGCTCAGCGCCGCTGCTGTGTGATCCCAGATCCGCGCGTGACCGGATAGCCCGTGCAGCATCAGGAGGGGTGCACCGCTGCCGCCCCAGTCGACATAGTGGAACAGCTGCCCGTCGACGCGAACGTTCCTCGATGTGAAGTCGCCGCCTGTCATTCACGCCTCCTGCTCGGCCTGCGCTGCACCGAGGCTAACTCTGCCGAAGCTCGCCCGGCCAGCGGGCAGCGGCGGCGCGCCCGGAACCGTTCATACGAGGCTGTCTTTGGCGATGATCAGGTAGGTAGCCACGGCGAGCGGCGCTCGCTCGCGCAGGCCACCTGCTAGAAAGGAGGAACCGTGGAGTCTGCGGAGGAGATCGGGCGCAGCGCGCCGAGACGAGTTGACGTGATTGACGCTGGCGGCGCAGTGCTAGCCTGCCTGGCCGATGTTCACGGCAATACCGCAGCGTTGACCGCTGTCCTGGCTTCAGCAGACTTTGCGCGGGCCGACGCGGTGGCCTTCCTGGGCTGCACCACCACCGGACCGGACCCTCGCGGTGTGCTCGAGCTGTGCGCGGACCTCAACAAGCCGGTCTTCCACCTGGCCGGGAACGGGGAGCGCTGGGTGCTGGAGCTCAGCACCGGTGACCGCCCGTTCGAGCGCGAGGTGGACGAGTGGCTCGTGGCCGCCCACGGCGACGACGGCCTGGCCGCGATCGGCTCCTGGCCCGGCGGCCTGCGGGTCGCCCACCCGGCAACCGGCGGACTGCGGCTGTGCCACGGCAGCCCGCGCAGCGACATCGAACTGCTGACCAGCCTGACCGCCGAGGACCGGCTCCGGGAGGCGACCCGCGGTGTCGATGAGGCGGTCGTGGTACACGGCCACACCCACGTGCAGTACCGCCGCGACGCCGCCGGCAAGGTGATCACCGGAGCAGGCAGCGTCGGCCTGCCCTACGCCCCGGCCCCCGGAGCGCGCTGGGCCCTGATCTCCGACGTCGTGCGACTCGTGGTCACGCCCTACGACCTGCACCGGGCCGAGGCCCTCATCGCCGCGACCGGCTACCCGGGCGACGCCTACCTCACGACCCTGCGGCAACCGCCCAGCCCGCAAGCCAAGACCGCAGAGGCCGAGCAACTCGTGTTCTCCAACTAGCCTCGCGCCGACCGACAGCCGACCCCAACGGCTGCCCATTTCGCTCGGGCATGTAAGGCTTGCGCCGTCGGCGCCCGATCGGCCACTGCCGATCGGACCTCGGTTCAGACACGGGCTGGCGGGTCACCGCTCGAGGGCTAGTCGGCCGGCCAGCGCCATCAAGATCGCTCCTGAGCTTGCGTCGAGAGCCTGCCGCGCACGCTGCCGTCGTGACAGCCAGCTGCCAAGCCGTCCGGCCGCGAGGCCGACCGTGCCATCGATCAGCAGCTCGAATGCGACGAAGATCGCTCCCAGGACCGCAAATTGCACGGGTACGTGCCCGAGTCCGCGGTCCACGAACTGAGGCAGCAGCGCGACCACGAAGGTAACTGACTTGGGGTTGACCAGATTCGTCGCTGCGCCGCGGAGGTATGCGTACCGTCCGGTTACGTGCGGGTCGGCCTGAGGTGCTGTGAGTGGGCTGCCGCGCCGTGCGTGGCGCAGCGCCTGCACTCCCAGGTACAGCAGATATGCCGCCCCGCATAGCCGCAGCACGGCGAAGGCCGTTGGCGCGGTTGCGAACAGAGCGGCCAGACCTGCCGCCACGGCGGTGATCTGGACGATCTCGCTGGAGGCGACGCCGAGTGTCGCGAGCAGTCCCACGCGGGGTCCGCCGCGCGCTCCGGTCGCCAGTATGAACATCATGTCCGGGCCCGGCGCGATCATGGCCAGGAAAACCGCGGCAACGTAGAGGGTGAGCAGGTGGATGTTCACGGAAACCCCCAGGGCTCGCACGTGGTGACGTGGCGCGCTGTCAGGCTGCCTGCATTGTAAGACCACTCGATTCCCGCGCCGACCTTGAAAGATCCGGTGTTCTTCACGGGGGGACTTGCCCGCCCGGCTGACCATTGTGGCGCTGGATGCGAGGCCTTCCGGCGGCCCGAACGGCTCAGGCGGCGAACGGTGGCGCGGGCGGCTCGCCCCACCAGGTCCGGAGGAATCCGGCCGCCCGTTCACAGGCTCCGGCGAGCGGTCCGCACGGATGGGCCAGCGCCGCCCGGGTGGCTTCGCTGATCTTGTCCGCCGTTACCGCCAGCACCTGGTCCGGTGTCGCGTCCGCGGCCGATCGGTAACCGATCACCGCGCCCGCGTTGCAGACGAAGTCAGCCAGTGCCGTGATTCCGCGGCGGCGCAGCACCTCCGCCCCGCGCCTCGTGTAGGGAACGTTGGCGGCCGGCGCGACCACCTGCACGCGGGGCGCTAGCGACCGCGCAACCCTGTCGTTGATGGCGCCTGGGCGAGCGCCTGGGACGATGACATCAACCGCCGCGGTGAACAGCTCGGCCGGCGCACGAACTGGCCTACCGCAGTGCGCGACGAACTCATCGCCGTAGCTGCGCCGCAGCGCCAGCAACGCTTCGACGTCGAGTCCCGACGGATCGGTGATGCTGCCGGCGAGTGTGGAAATCGCAACTATGTGGCCGCCGCGGTTGACGATCTCGCGGGCCACGCCCCCGCCCACCTTCCCAAAGCCTTCGATCGCCGCCGAATGGCCGTCCCAGCCGCCGCCGTCCCTGGCGCGCAAAGCTGCCTCGGCAGCGACCGCGACCCCGTACCCGGTCAGCAGATCCTCGAACGGTACATCGCGTACGACGGCGCTGATCGCGCTCGGGGCAGCCCGGTGCTCGCGCAGCGGCGCGAAGTCTCCCTCCGACGTTCCCATGTCTGGGCCAGTCAGAAATCGGCCAGCGTCAGCCAGCGGGCGCACCTCCGCGCAATAGCTGGCCATCTGCGCCGTCCGCCCAGCGCGGTCGGCCGGATCCGCCACGATGCCCGCTTTCGCGCCGCCAACCTTGACACTCAGAGATGCGAACTTATAGGTCATGGCCCAGGCGAGCAGCGCCACCTCGGCCACCGTGACGTCCGGCGCCAGCCTCGTTCCCCCAGAGCAGGTCTGCGCCCCCGGAAGATCGAAAACGATGAAGCCGCGCACCTGGCGCAACTCCACAATCTCCGGCCGGTAAGTTGCGCGTCCCTTGCGAGCTTGACGTGCCATCTACAACTCCGCCCATCTGATTTCGCGAAACCGCGGCCTGGCCACGGCCGCGCCTTGGCGGGTCAGGTCGTGCCGGTAACAGGTCAGCTACGGATGGCTCCGGCATGACCAGGCGCGGGCCGCCTGGCGATCAGCGTCCCGGTCTCAACCATTCGGGTCAACGCCGCGGCCCAGCGCGGCCGGACGGTGCCCGCGATCTGGTCGGGCAGCGGGAAACGCCGGCCACTTGCCTGGCGCATGAGTCGGACCTCGAGACCGGAACCGAACTCGTTCGACTGTCCGAACACGATGGTTGAACGGCACTGCCGGCCCTGCTTGGTCGCCCTACCGAGCCTCGTGAGGGCCGGTGCCGGCGGATGCACCGACACCGGCAACGTTCCTTCGTCGCGGCCCGCTTGCGTACCTGCATGGGTCCCGCCACCAGCACATGTACGATGCTGGTGATTC
>JASIBJ010000585.1 GCA_030045215.1 Streptosporangiaceae bacterium
GGACTGCTCGCCCTCGGGCACCAGGTCCGGCATGATGCCGAAGGCCCGGAGTGCGCGAGCGGTCGCCTCGCCGACCGCGGCCACCTTGACGCCCGCGAACGCGCGCGCGTCCAGGCCGTATTCCTCGAACTTCTCGCGGATCGCGCGTACCGCGTTGACCGAGGTGAAGCCGATCCACTGATACCTGCCGGTAACCAGGCCCTTGACCGCGCGCTCCATCTGCTGCGGGGTCCGCGGCGGCTCGACCGCGATCGTCGGGACCTGCTCGGGCACCGCACCCCTGGCCCTGAGCAGGTCACAGACCTCGTCGGCTTGCTCCTTGGTCCTCGGCACCAGGACGCGCCAGCCGAACAACGGCTTGGTCTCGAACCAGGACAGGGTCGGCTGCTGGGCGACGCCCTCGCCCACCACGGCGACCGCCGGGCCGCTCGCGGTCAGCAGGCTGACGCCGGCTGCCTTCAGGTCGGCCGCGATGGTCCCGAGCGTCCCGACGACCGTGTGCTGGTCGGTGGTGGTGCCGTTCCACGTAATCGCGAACGGCGAGGTCTCCGACCATCCGGCCGCGATCAGCATCTTGCCGATGTCCACCGGGCCGCTCTCGGCGCCGAGGATGACCAGTGTGCCGTCGCTGGCCGAGACCCGGCTGGTCTCGCCGGCGTGGATGATCCGCACGTCCCCGGCCGAGTCAGAGGTCAGCGGGATCCCGGCATACTCCGGCACCGCGGTAGCCGCGGACAGGCCGGGAACCACCTCGAACGGCACCTTGGCCTTGGCGCACGCGGCGGCGTCGGCCGCCGCATGACAGAACATGAACGGATCGCCGCTGAACAGCCGCACGACGAGCTGGCCGGCTTTGGCCGCCTTGATCAGCATCTTGGGGTCCTGCTGCTGCGCGTCCGAGTCGACCACCGTGGCACCGGGCTTCACCAGATGGGCAAGGCGCTCGCTGATCCACGGCGCCGCCACCACCAGGTCGGCACGGCCGATGAGGCTCGCAGCCCGCACCGTCAGGAGGCTCTCGTCGCCGGGCCCGGCCCCGACGAGTGCCACCCAGCCGGATGTGGTGAGAATGTCCGCAGCCCTGTCGCTCGCTGCCTTGACCTGCTTGCCGGCCTTGCCGGTCGTGGGGTTCACCTGTCATCGTCCCCGCTGCTGATGCGCCCGCCGGATTCTGCCCGACCGGGCACTGCCGTATACGTTCCCGCCCCGCGGCTGAGCAGTTCGCTGGCCACCTGCCGGCCAATGGCCTCCGCCATGGCCAGTGGTCCGCTCGCGCTGCCCCGAAGCGCCATGCCCCCGTCAGCTGCCACGACCGCGCCGCGCAGCCGAAGTACATCCGTCCCGGCAGCATACGCGCCTACCGGGGCGCCGCAGCCCGTCGCAAGCGCGCCGAGCATGCTGCGTTCGGCCGTGATAGCGGCGCGACTGTACTTGTCGTCGACGCTGGCAAGCAGCGCAACGAGATCTTCCCTGCCCGCACGGCACTCAACCGCCAGCGCGCCCTGGCCAGGCGCGGGGAGCATCTCATCCGGCTCGAATACCTGGGTAACGGCATCCAGTCGGCCAATTCTGGCCAGCCCGGCATGGGCAAGCACGACAGCGTCCAGATCACCCGATTCCACCCGGCCGAGCCGGGTACCGGCGTTGCCGCGGACGGGAACCGGCCGGAGGTCGGCCCTCAGCATCAGCAGCTGGGCGGCGCGGCGCGGCGATCCGGTGCCGATGAGAGCGCCGCGCGGCAGATCGGCGAGCTTGGCTCCATCCTTCGCGGCCAGCGCATCCCGCGGGTCGTCCCTGACCGGGACCGCGCCGAGGACGATGCCCTCGGTCGCGCCCGTCGGCAGGTCTTTCATCGAGTGCACGGCGAGGTCTACCTCACCGGCCAGCAGCGCGGCGCGCAGCGCACTGACGAACACGCCGGTGCCGCCGATCTGGGTCAGGTCCCCGGCGTTCACGTCGCCTGCCGACGTGATGCCGACCAGTTCGACCTGGCGCCCGGTCCGCGCCGTGAGGACGTCCGCTACGTGGCGCGACTGTGCCATTGCCATCGGGCTTCGCCTAGTGCCGATCCGCAGGACGGGTTCGCTCATCGCTGGTTCCCTCCCGGAGTGGTCGGGGTGCTGGCTCGGGGGGACGAGCCCCCGGATCCCCCCGCGGTGCTGGCTCGGGGGGACGACCCCCCGGATCCCCCCGCGGGCACGGTCAGGCTCGTGTCGGCGTGCACGACGGATTGGACCGCCGCCGGATCCAGGTCAAACAACACCCGGAGAGCGTCCTCATAGCTGTCGGCGCCTGGCCTCCCGGCCAGCTCCTTGACCCGGACAGTCGGTGCGTGCAGGAGCTTGTCCGCGATCCGGTTCATGGATCTGGCCACCTCCTCCAGCACCGCAGCATCCACGCTGCCGATCCGGCCAGCCAGCCTGGCCAGCTCCGATTCCACCACGACCGCGGCCTTGGCTCGGAGCGCCACGACGGTGGGGGTGACACGATCTGCCCGCCCGGCAGAAAGGTAAGCCTCGAGTTCGTCCGCCACGACCTGGCGCGCGGCGGCAATCGCGGATTCGCCCGGCTGCATGCCGACCGCGTCCGCCGCCGCTAGCGTCTCCAGGTCGGTCACGGCCGCGCCGGGAATGTCGCCGACGCCCGGCTCGACGTCCCTCGGCAGGGCGAGGTCCAGCAGCACCAGCGGGCCGGAGCGGGCCGCCCGCTGCCGCAGCGCCTGGTGCACCATCTCCCCGGAGATGATGTGACCGGACGCACCTGTGCACGTCACCACCAGGTCGGCGGCGGCCATCAGGCCGGGCAGGTCGGCCATGCTCGCCGGCCGGGCGCCGTGCTGGGCGGCCAGCCGCTCGGCCCGCTGGCGGGTCCGGTTGGCGATGACCAGGCTGGCCGCAGCCGCCCTGGCGACGCTGGCCGCGGCCAGACCGCTCATGGCACCGGCCCCGATCACCAGTACGTGCAGGCCGGCTAGCGAGGGCGCACCCCGTTCCCGCCCAGAATCGATGCCCAACTGCGCCGCCGCCGCCTGCAGACCGACGCTGACCAGGCTGGCCCCGGCGCCGCCGACGCCGGTCTCGGACTGGGCGCGCTTTCCGGCCCGCAGCGCCAGTGAGCCGAGGTCGGCCAGCGACCGGCACAGCGTGCCCTGATCGCGCGCGACCCGCAGAGCGCTGCGCAGCTGCCCGAGTATCTGGCTCTCGCCGACCACCATCGAATCAAGGCCGCAGGCCACCGTGAGCAGATGCTGCACGGCGCGGTCGGAATAGTGCACGTACAGGCACGGCGTCAGCTCGGCGTGCGGGACACCGGAATGGCGGGACAGCAGGTCGCAGATGGCCGTCACCGCGCCGTGAAACGAGCCCACCTCGGCGTAGATCTCCATGCGGTTGCACGTGCTGAGGATCACCGCGCCGACGACGTCATCGGCCCTGGCGACGTCGTGCATGAGCTTGGTCAGATCGTCACCGGCCAGCACGGTCCGCTCAAGCGTCGCCAGCGGCGCGCCCTTGTGGCTCAGACCGACGACCAGCACACTCATGTTCCTACCGCCTGCGCTCCCGTCCTGTAGTCGACTTCGCCAGCTTCCAGCGTCCGATGGATGTCCGGCCCGGCGCCGATGCCGTCCGGCGGCATGCCCGCCGGGGCAGCGGCGAGGCCTAGTTCCCGGCTAGCCGCGGCGTCCCGCCGCTGGCCCGCCGCATTTGCGTCTTGGTCACGCCCTTCCGGCGCGATTGCGCGCCGCTGGGCGTGGAATGCCAGGATCTGCAATTCGATCGACAGGTCGACCTTACGCACATCGACGCCCGATGGCACGTTGAGTACCACTGGTGCGAAGTTCAGGATGCTCGTGACCCCCGCGGCAACCAGCCGGTCACAGACAGCCTGAGCCGACGCGGCGGGCGTGGCGATCACCCCGATGGACACGCGGAAATGCTCGATAACCTGCTCGATCTCAGCGTCACTGCGGACCTGGTGGTGCGCGATCACCGTGCCGACGACGCGCGGATCGCAGTCAAGCAGGGCCGCGATGCGAAAACCGCGGGAAGCGAACCCGCCGTAGTTCGCCAGCGCCCGGCCGAGATTTCCGGCGCCGACGATCAGCACCGGCCAGTCCTGCGTCAGGCCAAGCTCGCGAGACACCTGGTAGACCAGGTACTCCACGTCGTAGCCCACGCCCCTGGTGCCGTAGGAGCCCAGGTGCGACAGGTCCTTTCGGAGTTTGGCCGAGTTAACCCCGGTCGCCGCGGCCAGTTCTTCGCTCGAGACGGTCGCCACGTCCTGCTCGGCCAGCGCGTTGAGCGCGCGCAGGTACACCGGCAGGCGCGCCACCGTCGCGTCGGGGATTCCATGGCCATTCGCGTGGGCCGTGCCGACCTTAGCCGCGCTTGCCTTAACTGGGCGGCTAGCGGATGGTGAGCTGGCCTTGGCCGGGCGGACGGCAGACGCAGGGCGGCGGGACATGCGCCGGTACTCCTGGGGGCTCGACAATGCATCCGGGGCAAGGTCCCGGAACGGCTTCGACGTCCACCGTACGCTCTTGTGAACGTTTGCACAAAGTCACGCCGATTCCGTCGCGAAGACCGCTGCCCGTCGCGACCGCACCCGCAGTGGTCGGTTGACCTGCGATCCAGCACTTTAGAGGGGAACGAGGAGTCGCCAGGTCAGGGGCGTAGCGCGGCGCGCAGCCGGTCCTCGCTGACACGCCAGAAGTCGTGCTGAACCCCGTCGACGAACGTGACGGGAATCATGTCCGAGTACTCGCTGAGGTCGGCCGGACTTGCGTCAATGTCCCGTTCCTCGAAGCTCTCGTTGAGCTCCGCCGTGACCCGCGCGATGACCGCCCGAGCATCCGCGCACAGATGGCAGCCGGGCCGCGACAGCAGCACGACGCGCGGGCCCCCGTCGCCATCGGCTCCGGCTACCACGAGGACCCGCCTCGGCTGGCCGGCGGTCTGCCGTAATCCCGCAGGTAGTCAGGCCGCTCGAAGCCTGAGGTGTCGAAGCCTGGCTCGCCGAACAGTTCGGAGACCGAGGGGAAGGGGGAGACCTTGGCCTGCTGCAGCCCGAGCTCGATGACGTTGGTCGCCAGTACGTACGGCCGGCGGTCGGCCTCGAACTTGAGCACGTACGGTTGCTGCTTGTGCCGCTCGTAGGCGCCGCGATCACGGTAGACCTCATAGAGGATCCGCTGCATCGGGGCCGAGGGCACCGCGTGCACGATGAACACCAGAGTGTCCGGCTCGGAGGCCCTGACCTTGCCCACGACCCGCTCGGTCAGCTGGTCGAACTCCTGCACCCGGTCTTCCAGCAGCGTGTAGATGGCAATCTGCCCGAAAAGGTCGGCACGGGAGCGATCAACCTCGGCGTCGTCCGCCCAGTCGCCCCGGTGGCGGCCGCCTGCCGGGTCTGACTGGTAGGCCAGCGCTCCGGCCGCCTCGGCGGCCGGGTCGTCCCACTCGGCGCCGCCAGCCCTCAGGTCAATATCGCCGGTTGCGACGACGCCATCTTCATGATCATCATGCCCTGGGCCTTGCCCGGCCCGGCTGCCGTAACGGTCATCGCGCGTGTGCCACCCGTAGTCGTCCTGCTGCCCGGTACCGTCTTGCCAGCCAAAACGGTCGTCTGGCCGGTACGGCCCGCCGATGTCTCCGGTCTGGTCCACCTCGGGCTGCCGGCGCAGGTCGCCCCAGCGGCCGTCATCGGCCCTCTCAAAGCCGGACTGCCGCCGGGCTGGGCCGCGTCCTGGCGGGCCGATCCCGTCATCCCGGTCCCTGCCGTCCCCGGGGCCCCACGGCCCGTCACCGCCGTCCCAGCCGCCAGCGCTGGCGTCCATGCCGCCAGCCCTGCGGCCCTGCAGCGCCGCAATCCGCATCCGCCCGATGTGGACGCCGGCGAACCAGGTAATCCCGGCCGCGGCGGCACACAGGAGCGTGAACAGATGCGTGACTGGCAGGTTCGCGACCCCCTCATAGCTCGCCAGCAGGGCCAGTTCCGGGTAGGCCAGCAGCAGCGCCGCCGCGCCCGCGGCGAACTGGGCCGGCAGTACAGCATCCCAACCGCGCTTGTCAGCTCGGCGCGCCACGGTGACGATCGCGATCAGCGCGATCAGCGCGGTGATCGGCCCGATCGCGAACATGAGCACAAACTTGGGCGGAAGATCGTAGTAGACGGCCGGATCCGGCCAGGCCTTCGTGAACGTCTGCGATGCGAGCGCGTCCAGCGACAGCACCACCAGCGCGACTATCCCCACCGCGGGGATGTAGACCCTGGCGCAGAACCGTGCGGCGAGGGTCCGGCCCGCGACCTCCGACAGCGCCAGGACCAGCGCTAGCGGCGCGATGACCTGAGCACCGAGCTCCATCCCGCGGAACTCGGCGCTGGTGAAGCCGTCCAGGTAGCCCAGTGCCTGCGAGCCGAGGCTGATCAGCAGCCCGAGAAGCGCGACTGAAAAGGCGACCAGGTCGATGCGCGGCCCGCGGAAACAGCGCGCGAGCAGCACGCCGCTGCCGATAGCCGCTAGAACGGCCCCGGCGCCGGCGATGATCAGGAACTCAGAAGACATTGCTGCCTATGGTGCACGACTCTAGGCAATGATGCGACCCAAGGGGCAGCGTGGGGCACCCGCCAGGAGCACGTATGGAGAGCCGCGCCCCGCGGCCGCCGGTACGCTCGGTTAAGTGACAGGCGGTACCGGCTGGAGCACACCCGGCAGGAACGGCACCATTCTGCGGCTACGGCGGGCCGGGAGGCACGCCGAGGAGGCGGGCGAGGCCGCAGCGGCCGCGGCCCAGGTCGAGCATCCGCCGCTGGTCCCCGACCCCACCGCGGCCGCATTCTTTGACGTCGACAACACCCTGATGCGGGGGGCGTCCATTTATCACTTTGCCCGCGGGCTCGCCGCGCGCGGCATGTTCGGGCCCAAAGACCTCGCCCGGCTCACCTGGAGCCAGCTCGCGTTCCGGTTCGCCGGCACCGAGAACTTCGATCACATCGACGCGGCCAAAGAGGCGGCGCTCGCGTTCGTGGCCGGCCACCGGGTCGCCGATATCGTCAGCCTCGGCGAGCAGATCTACGACGACACGATGGCCGACCGAATCTGGGAGGGCGCCAGGAAGCTGACTCAGGGTCACCTGGCTGCGGGCCAGCGGGTGTGGCTCGTGACCGCGACCCCCGTAGAGCTGGCCAGCATCCTGGCCCGGCGCCTGGGCCTGACCGGGGCGCTCGGCACCGTGGCCGAGTCGGCCGACGGGGTCTATACCGGCAGGCTCG
>JASIBJ010000586.1 GCA_030045215.1 Streptosporangiaceae bacterium
GACCGCCAGGGCGTTCCGCAGCGGCACCCAAGCGACCCGGACACTCGCCGTCCTCTCTGATCCCGCCGATGCGGATTCCCGCGCGGCCGCGCTCCACGCGGCACGGGACGCCGTCGGCACTGGGCAGCTGGTAGTGCTAACCACGGGTCCTGGCTTCACTGGCTTCTTCGCCGGACTTCAGGCTGAGCACCCCGAACTCGGAGTGACGGTCCTGCGGATCAAGAACCTGACCAGGAGTCTCGGCCTAGCCAGGCCGTTCGCTTACGCCGAGCCGGGAACGTTCCGCGAACTGGTGCTGGGAGCCGACGGCTCGATCTGCGAGCCAGCGCTCACACAGGTACCGCTCACTGGCGGAGGCGCGTTCCCGCTCGGCCCAGACGGCGTCGTGCTGGTGAGTCGCGGTACCAGGGGTGCCGGCCTGGCCCTGGCTCAGGTCCTTGCCTGCTGCGGCACGCCCGTCGCGGTGATCGGCCGCGCCACCGACGGCGACGACAGCGAGCTCGTGTCCGGGCTCGAGCAGTTGCGGTCCGCCGGCGCGCGGATCGGCTACGAGGTCATCGACATCGCGAACCAGGCGAGCTTGACCGCCGCCGTTGAGCGCATCGAGGCCAGGCTCGGACCAGTTACGGCCATTGGTCACGCAGTCAGCCAGGGCGCTCCCGTTCGGCTCATGGATCTAACCGATGTCGAGATCGCCGATCACGTCGCGGGCGAAACCGCGACCCTCGACCGCCTTGTGGGGTCCGTCCGGGCAGGTCAGCTGCGGATGATCGTGACCTTCGGGTCGGTTGCCGGACGTTATGGCCTGGCCGGCGCGAGCATGCTCGCGCTGAGCAGCAGTGCGCTGGCCGGACAGGCCGCGCAGCTGGCCGCGGCCGCCGGGAACTGCCGCAGCCTGCACATCGACATTCCGGCCTGGTCGACCAGCGGCCTGGGTGATCTCCCTGAGCTGGCCAGCGATTTCGCCGCGGCAGGCACCGCGCCGATCGACGTGGGCGCGGCATCGCGGCTGCTGCTCAAGATCCTCACGACACCGGACCTGCCAGAGCGGCTCGCTCTTCACGGCCGGGTCAGCGGACCGGCGGCCAGGACGGCCTGGCGGCCGGGCGCAGCCGAACTCGCCGCGGCCGGTCTCGCCAGCGGAGGGCGATTCCTGCAAGACATCAAGGTCTACTACCCGCAGACCGAACTGGTCTGCACGGCTCGACTCTCTGAGGCTGCCGATCCCTACCTTGCCGACTACCGCGTTGACGGGCTTGCCGTGCTCCCCGAGGCGCTTGTCCTCGAGGCGCTGGCCGAGGCTGCCTCCGTGCTCGCAGGCCGGACGGTCAGAAACGCGAGCCATGTGCGCCTGGACTGGCCGATCGTGATTCCGGCCAACGGCGAGGCCGAACTGCTGATCAGTGCACAGCGGACCGGTACCGCCATTACGGCCGTGCTGCGATGCGGGGATAGCTCGTTCGCGATAGAGCACGCCCGCGCCGAGTTCTCCTGGGCCGACGCGGCCGTCATGCCCGCACCGCGCCATGCCAGACCGCCACGTGCGCTGGCCCACCTGCCCTCGGGGCCGTCGGGGCTCGTCGACGGGGCCGAGTTGTACGGGCCGATTGCCTTCCAGTCCGGCCGGTTCCGCCGGATCGCGTTGCTCCACGACGTCACGACCAGGTCCTGCCGCGCGCTTGCCCGCGGCGGCGACGATGAACCGTGGTTCGCTCCCGACGGCCCGCTGGCGGACATGGCATTCCTGCTCGGCAGCCCAGGGCTGAACGACGCCGCCCTGCACGCCGTGCAGGCCTGCGTGCCGCACCGGCGAGTGCGGCCCGCCGGGTGCGAATCGGTGGCGTTCTCCGCCAGGGCGGCCGAGGGAGCAGTGGAGATCCGGGCGGTTGCGGAACGGGACCCGGGCGGCGAGAGGCCTACAGGCGAGCGAGAGCCCGGGCCGGACATGACCGCAGAATCGAGCCCGACTCCTCAATCGAGCACCACCGGAGTGCCGGCCGCCGAACCAGCACCCGCCGCGGCGCCGCCATCAGAACCCGCGTCGGCTGGCGCACCCGTTGCGGACTCGCGCCTGCGGTCGAAGCGCGGGCGCCGCGCCGCGCGGCGTATCACCGACAGCGAGGTCGAGCAAGCGACGCGCGGACCGGCTGCGGGCACCGACCCGGCAACGGCGACGGACGCGGCCGATCAGCCAGAGACCGCAGTGCCGGCGCCGGCTCACGCGCCTGAGGTGCCCGGGCATCTGGCTGCCGGGGACGACGGCGTGTCGGCTGACCTGGCCAACGAGCGGTGGGACATTGAGGCGGTCGACTCAGCGGGACATCTCCTGGTCGCCTGGCGCGGAGTGGTGCTGCAGGACGCGGGCCCGCTGCCGCGGAACTCGGCTTGGCCGCCGTCGCTGTTGTCCGTTTACCTTGAGCGCGCCAGCCGCGAACTCGGCCTCGATCCCGGCCTGCGCATCACCGTCGGCTGCGGCCAGCCAGCCGGGCCGGGACCAGAATTCCTGGCGCAGGCAATCCCCAGGCAGGCATCTGCCGCCGAGATGACCGAGCCAATGGCGGCAGTCGCCCGCCCCGACGCTCCCGCAGCGAACGTGGCGATCGCGACCGGCCTAGGCCCGCTGGCCGGCTTCAGCCTCAAGGCCACCGCCAACGTGACAGTCGCGTGCGGCTGGAACGCGGTAGAGCCGGGCCATCGACACAACCAACCGCCGGCCGGCCTCGTGCCGATCTACGCCAGGCTGCGTGGCGAACTGGCCGAGGCGCCTGCCACATTGGCTGCCAGGCTGCGGGCGATATGCGGTTGCCTGGCCATGGTCGGACTGCAGCCAAGCGAGCCCGTCTCCTTCCGGCGGACCACTAGCGATGGGTGGGCGCTGCTGGAGACGGCGGCGGTCAGCGTCGCCTCGACGATAGTGAACGTCAGCGGCGTCGCCACTCCGGTCGCCATCGCGATACTGACCGGCCGGTCGCCCGCCAGCTTCCCGGCGCGCGCGAAGGCTGGGTCACGGGACTTCGAATCGCCGGCGCCCGCGAAGACCGCGCAGCCGGAGGACAAACCGGCCCAGCCCGCGAAGCCCGCGCGGCCGGACACCAAGTCGCCCCGGCCCGCGAAGACCGCGCGGCCAGACACCAAGTCGCCCGCGCCCGCGAGGGCCGGGTAGCGAGAGGCACGCATGGGGACAGAGCAGCTGCCTGCCTGACCCTGGACAGCTGCCGGCGGACCGCCATGATCTCTATCTCGACGATGGCGACGGTTGCAGTCGGTCTGTCACACTACGACTAGAACTATGTTCTAGTCGAAGGCGGCTGCACCATGACCACTCCCGCTACCCCTCCCGTCGAAGGCGTCGACCTGTCGCTGGTGGAGTTCTGGCAGCAGCCGCTGCACGCGCGACACGCCGATTTCGCCAAGCTCCGGGCGCTGGGCGAGCCGGCCTATTTCAGCCTTCCTGAGGGACCGTTCAGCACCCCAGGCGACGGCTACTACGCATTCGTCTCGCACGCCGACGTGTCCGAGGCCAGCCGGCAACCCGAGCTGTTCTCCTCGGCTAGGGGCGCGACGAGCATCGAGGACCTGCCCGTCGAGTTCAATGAGTACTTCGGCTCCATGATCAACATGGACGACCCGCGGCACGCCCGGCTGCGCCGCATCGTGTCCCGCGCGTTCACGCCCAGGATGATCAAGAAGTTCGAGGAAGACGTGCAGCGGACCGCGGCCGCGATCGTCGACGAGCTGCTCGTCACCGGCCCATGCGACTTCGTCCAGCACGTTTCCGCCAAGCTGCCGCTGAAGATCATCTGCGAGATGATGGGCATCGGTAATGAGCACTTCGACATGGTGCTGCGCAACACCAACATCATCTTGTCTGGTGCCGATCCGGAGTTCCTCAGCGAGGACATGAACGAGGCCATCACCCAGCTGCTGACGGCCGGCAAGGACCTGGCCGACCTGGTGATGGCGATAGCGGCCGACCGGACCGAGCATCCCCAGGATGACGTCATCACTGCCCTCGCGAACGCCAACATCGATGGAGAGCAGCTCACGCCGGCCGAACTCGGCTCGTTTTTCATCCTCCTCGTCGTGGCCGGGAATGAGACGACCAGAACGGCCATCTCACACGCGCTGAACCTGTTTACCGAGCATCCCGACCAGCGCGAGCTATTGCTGGCCGACCTTGAGGGCCGACTGCCGTCGGCGGTTGAGGAGATCGTCCGCTACGTGTCACCCGTCATGTTCATGCGGCGCTCGGTCACCAGGGACTGCACGCTAAACGGCCACAGCTTCCTCGAGGGTGACCGGTGCGTGCTGTTCTACTGGGCGGCAAACCGGGACGAGTCCGTATTCACCGACCCCGGCCGGTTCGACATCACCCGCTCGCCCAACCCGCACGTCGGCTTCGGCGCCGCGGGGCCGCACTTCTGCCTCGGCGCGCACCTGGCCCGCCGCGAGATCACGGTCATGCTCCGCGAGCTGATGACGAAGG
>JASIBJ010000587.1 GCA_030045215.1 Streptosporangiaceae bacterium
CCGAGTACAGCAGCGTCAGCGAGGTGCCCAGGCTGAAGGCGGCACCAGGGTTGCGCGACTCGGTCAGCTTCAGGAAGCCACCCAGCAGCCGGATCGGCGCCCGGTTCGTCAGCTCCTTCACCGCTATGATTTTCGTCACAACGTCGAGCGCGAGCACGAGCAGCGCGACGCCCAGGAGCACGCCGACCCGCCGCTTCGGCTGGACAGCTGGCTGCATGCGCTGCTCTGGCTCCTGCGGCTGCGACGTGTTGCCGGCCCCGGCCGGCCCGCCTACCGGCGTTCCTCGCGCTGCTTGCATGTCACGCACAGGGTGGCACGGGGGAACGCCTGCAGCCTGGCCTTACCGATTGGCTCACCGCAGGACTCGCACGTCCCGTAGGTGCCAGCATGGATCCTGTCCAGCGCACGCTCGGTCTGCGCCAGCAGCTCCCGAGCATTGTGGGTGAGTGCGAGCTCGTGCTCGCGTTCGAAGGCCTTCGCGCCCACGTCCGCCTGGTCATCGCCCGCGTCACCGACGGCATCCCCGAGCCGGAGCGCAATGTCAGACTCGGCCCGGTCGATTTCCTGCCGCAGTTCGGCGGCCTCGGTGGCTAGCTTGTCGCGCACCTCGCTGAGCTCAGCCTCGGTCCACTTCTTCTCGCCCCGCCGCACGGGAAGGGCGGCAGCGCCAGAATGCGCGGTAGCAGTCATTTCCTGCCTCCCTCAGGCCACTGAGTATGGATCATGAAACCAAACAGTCACCGGAGGATAAGTGGTGACTGGCGCAATCCGCAAACATACCCGGTCGCGACACCCCGCCAACCGCCGAATTATGGCTGGCCGCGACCGATCCGGCGGCGAGACCGTGGCATGGAGCTGAGCTGGCCGACGGGAGCGCGCGCTGACCAATCCTTGCCCCGGCTTGACCCGATCATGGCGTGCGGCCGCCCCTGGCATGACCCTTCCGGCCGCAGCCAGGTCGGCAATGGCCTGGTCAGGTAGTGTGAGGGCCACGATGCCGCGCCCGTATCCCGAGCTGCCAGCAACCATTGACCTGCCCGCGATCGAGCACGAGGTGCTCCGCCGCTGGCGCGATGGCAAGGTCTTCGAGCGCTCGCTGGAGCAGACGGCGGGCGGTCCGCGCTGGATTTTCTATGAAGGTCCGCCTACAGCGAACGGCATGCCAGGGGTCCATCACATCGAGGCACGGGTCCTGAAGGACGCCTTCCCGCGGTTTAAAACCATGCAGGGGCACTACGTGCCGCGGCGCGCTGGCTGGGACTGCCATGGGCTGCCGGTGGAGGTGGCGGTCGAAAAAGAACTGGGCCTGACCTCAAAGCGAGATATCGAGGCATATGGGATAGAAGCCTTTAATGACCGCTGCCGCGAGTCTGTCGTGCGGCACGTGGACGCGTTCGCGGAATTCACCGAGCGCATGGGCTACTGGATCAACCTGTCGCAGGCGTACAAGACGATGGACGCCAGTTATATCGAGTCGGTCTGGTGGTCGCTGAAGGAGATATTCACAAAAGGTCTTTTGATACAAGATTTCAGAATCAGTCCGTACTGCCCGCGCTGCGGTACCCCGCTCTCCGATCATGAGATGGGCCAGGAGGACGTGTACCAGACGGTGGCCGATCCGTCGGTGGTCGTCAGGTTCCCGCTCGCGATACTGCCCGCGGATGCTCCCCCTGAGCTTGCGGGCACTGACCTGCTGGTGTGGACCACAACCCCCTGGACACTCGTCTCGAACACCGCCGTCGCCGTGCACCCGGATGAGACGTACGTGATCGCCAGGAAGTCGGGAGTCGGCGACCGGGTCGTGGTCGCGGACGCACTGTTCGCCCGCGTGCTCGGAGAGGGCTGGCACATCGTCGAGGCGTTTACCGGCCGCCAGCTTGCCGGCGCTACGTACCGGCCGCCCTTCAGCCTGGTCGACATCCCGGACGCGCACCGGGTTGTCACCGGCACGTTCGTTACGACCCAGGACGGCACGGGACTGGTGCACATCGCCCCGGCGTTCGGTGCCGATGACATGGCGACCGGCCGCGAGCACGGGCTGCCGCTGGTCAACCCGGTTCTGCCGGACGGCCGGTTCGCCGAGAACATCCCGCTGGTCGGCGGGCTGTTCTTCAAGTCCGCGGATCCGCGCCTCATCGATGACCTGTCCGACCGGGGCCTGCTGTTCAGCTCATACCTGCACGAGCACAGCTACCCGCACTGCTGGCGATGCGGCACGCTGCTGCTGTACTACGCGCTCCCGTCCTGGTTCATCCGCACGAGCGCCATCCGTGATGACCTGCTGGAGCAGAACGAGCGCACGAACTGGCAGCCGCCGACCATCAAGCACGGCCGGTACGGCGACTGGCTGCGCAACAACGTGGACTGGGCCCTGTCTCGCAGCCGCTACTGGGGCACGCCACTGCCGATCTGGACCTGCGCATCGGGTCACACGACGTGCGTGGGCTCGCTGGCCGAACTGTCGGCGCTGGCCGGACGGGACGTCACCAGGGTCGACCCGCACCGCCCGTTCGTGGATGACATCGAGATCTCCTGCCCGGCCTGCGGCTCGCCCGCGCGCCGGGTTCCCGAGGTCATCGACGTGTGGTACGACTCGGGCGCGATGCCATTCGCCCAGCACGGCGCGCCGCTGCGGAACGAGGCCGAGTTCGAGCGCTCATTCCCCGCCCAGTTCATCTGCGAGGCGATCGATCAGACCCGCGGCTGGTTCTACTCGCTCATGACCGTCAGCACGCTGCTGTTCGGCCGGTCGGCGTACGAGAACGTGATTTGCCTCGGCCTGATCGTCGACGAGCGCGGCCGCAAGATGAGCAAGCACCTGGGCAACGTGCTCGACCCGATCACGCTGATGGAGGCGCACGGGGCCGACGCGGTGCGCTGGTTCTTTGCCACGTCAGGCTCGCCGTGGGCGACCAGGAAGATCGGGCCGGCGGTGCTCGACGAGATCGTCCGCAAGGTGCTGCTCACCTACTGGAACACGGTCTCGTTCCTGGTGATCTACGCCAACGCTGCCGACGCCGCTCCGCAGGAGGCCGCGGACGCGCCCGAGCCGACAGTGCGCCCGCTGCTCGACCGGTGGCTGCTCAGCGAGGTGCACGCGCTCATACGCGATGTCACCGCCGCGCTCGAGGGATTTGACCCGGTCGTGGCCGGCCGGCGGATCGCCAGCTTTATTGACGACCTGTCGAATTGGTACGTGCGGCGATCGCGGCGGCGCTTCTGGGCGGGAACGAGGTCGCCCGAGACAGCCGCCGCCTTCGAGACGCTGCGGTCCGCCCTGGACGTCCTGACCCGCCTCATGGCGCCGGTTACCCCGTTCCTGACCGACTACGTCTGGGACGTGCTGCGCAGTTCCGACGCGCCGGACTCGGTACACCTGGCGTCCTGGCCGCAAGCCGACTCCTCGCTGATCGACGACGAACTGGCCAGCCAGATGGCGCTGGCCAGGCGCCTGGTCGAATTGGGCCGGTCCGCCCGGGCGAGCGCCGTGGTCAAAGTGCGTCAACCGCTGGCCCGCGCCCTGATCAGCGCGCCCGGCTTCGCTCAGCTGCCCGGCGAGCTCACGGCGCAGATCGCCGAGGAACTGAACGTCCGCAGGATCGAGCCGCTCGACACGTCCGACGCCGAGCTGGTGAGCTACACGGTCCGGCCCAACTTCCGCGCCATCGGCAAGCGGTTCGGCAACGGCACTCAGCCGGTCGCTGCGGCCATCGGCGCGGCCGACGCGGCAACGCTGGCCGCGCAACTGCGGGACAGCGGCGCGGCCGAGGTGATCGTCGACGGCACGGCGGTCGGCATTGGGCCCGAGGAGGTCGTGGTCACCCAGACCCCCCGTTCTGGCTGGGCGGTGGCGGCCGACGGTGGCGAGACCGTGGCGCTCGAGGTCTTGATCACGCCGGAACTGCGCCGCGAGGGCCTCGCGCGCGACGCGATCAGGCTCATTCAGGACGCCAGGAAGTCGGACGGGCTGGCGCTGACCGACCGGGTGGTGCTTCGCTGGTCCGCCGCCGATCCCGAGCTGGCCGAGGCGCTCACCGAGCACGGCCAGCTGATCGCCGACGAGGTGCTGGCCGCCGACTTCGGGCAGCTGCGCCGTGGCGCCGCCGACGCGGGCGGGATCCGCCACGGCAGCGAGGATCTTGGCCTCAGCTTCTGGCTGCAGCGCCTCGCGCCGCTCGGCCCGCCGGTCTAACTCCCGGTGGCTGCGCGCGACCAGCGAGGCCACCGTCGGAGGACACCTTTCCAGATGCGTTCCAGATGCAGCCCGCAGCTATCAGGCTGTGGCGAGTTCCTTCTCCGGCCGGCACGCCCGGCAGGGGACGCAGCCGGACTCCTCGGCTTTGCCGAGAGTCATGGTCTCCAGGTCGTCCTCGCCCAGGAACCTGATCAGAATGCAGTCAGCATTGTGATACCTGGCGATGCCTGGCACCACGGTGACCTTCCGCCCTAGGTCCGGCGCCGCCGCCTGGCTGGCATCGGAGGGAGACCCGTTCGCGCCCGTGCTGCCGGCGGCCAGCCTCGCCTCCGGCGCGGCTCCGGTCCTGGCCGCCGCCTCCGCGACGGGGGCCGGGGCGGGTTGCGGCGACCCGTTAGTTCCTGGTGCACCCGCCGGTGCGGGCCTGCCGGGAGCAGGCGGACCGTCAGGGATTGCGCCGCCGGTCCCCGCGCCGACCGGACTGGCCGG
>JASIBJ010000588.1 GCA_030045215.1 Streptosporangiaceae bacterium
CGAGCCCCGTGACCGACCAGCGCGGCTCGGCCGAGTACAAGCGCCATGTCGCCGGCGTGCTGGTCGAACGGGCGCTGCGGCGGGCGATCGCACGTGCGCTGGGCGGGGAGTCCTGATGCTGGTCAGCGTCGAGGTCAACGACCGCGAGTACACGCGCGAGATCGAGCCGCGCATGCTGCTCGTGCATCTGCTGCGCGACGAGCTCGGATTGACGGGCACGCACTGGGGCTGTGACACCTCCAACTGCGGAGCCTGCGTGGTCTGGCTGGACGAGACGCCGGTGAAGTCCTGCACCGTGCTGGCGGCGATGGCCGACGGCCGCCAGGTGGTCACCGTCGAGGGACTCGCCAGGGGCGGTGAACTCGACCCGGTCCAGCGCGGTTTCGCGCAGTGCCACGGGCTGCAGTGCGGGTTCTGCACGCCGGGCATGATGATGACCGCCCGGTGGCTGCTGAACCGCAATCCCGATCCGACGCCGGTGGAGATCCGCGAGGCAATCTCCGGCCAGATCTGCCGGTGTACCGGCTATGAGAACATCGTCAGGGCAGTCCGCTGGGCCAGCGAGTACGAGGCTCAAGCGCGCAGCGGCGGGGGGTTGCAGGGGGTCCTCCCGAACCAGCACGGCGACGACGACGCCGAGGTGATCACGTGATCGCCGCGGGCGCCTACGGGCCGCGGCCGCGCAAGGAGGACGCCAGGCTGATCCGCGGCCTGGGGACGTTCGTGGACGACATCACCCGGCCCGGCATGCTGCACGGCGCGATCCTGCGCAGCCCGCTCGCGCACGCCAGGATCGTCTCGATCGATGCCACCGCCGCACGCGCGCACCCCCGGGTCGAGGCCGTGATCACCGGCCAGGACCTGGCCGAGCGTGGCCTGGCCTGGATGCCGACGCTCTCGGCTGACGTGCAGTCCGTGCTGGCCACCGACAAGGTGAGATTTCAGGGCCAGGAGGTGGCCTTCGTCGTCGCGCAAGACCGGTACGCGGCCCGTGACGCGCTCGAGCTGGTCGTGGTCGAGTACGAGCCGCTGCCGCCGGTGATTGACGCGAGGACGGCCCTGGACTCCGGCGCGCCGGTCGTCCGCGACGACCTGACCGGCAAGCAGGACAACCGGATCTTCGACTGGACCGCCGGCGATAAAGGTGCTACCGATGCCGTGTTCAGCAGTGCCGACGTGGTGGTGGGCTGCGACATGGTTTACCCCCGTTCCCATCCGGCGCCGCTGGAGACCTGCGGCATCGTGGCCGAGACCGATCCCGTCTCCGGCAAGCTGACCGTCTGGTCCACGACGCAGGCGCCGCACGCGCACCGGACGCTGTACGCGATAGTGACAGGGCTGGCCGAGCACAAGATCCGGGTGGTGTCGCCGGACATCGGCGGCGGCTTCGGCAATAAGGTGCCGATCTACCCGGGCTACCTGTGCGCGGTCGTCGCCGCGATGATCACCGGCCGCCCGGTCAAGTGGGTCGAGGACCGGTCGGAGAACCTCATGTCGACCGCGTTCGCGCGCGACTATCACATGCACGGCGAGATCGCGGCGAGCGCGGACGGCAAGATCCTGGCCGTCCGGGCCCGCGTGCTCGCCGATCACGGCGCGTTCAACGCCACGGCGCAGCCGTCGAGGTTCCCGGCCGGCTTCTTTCACATCTTTACCGGCTCGTACGACCTGCAGGCCGCGTTCTGCGAGGTGACCGGCGTCTACACCAACAAGGCGCCTGGCGGGGTCGCGTACTCCTGCTCGTTCCGCATTACCGAGGCGGTTTACCTCGTCGAGCGGCTCGTGGACGTGCTGGCCCGCGAGCTCGGCATGGATCCGGCGGACCTTCGGATGCGCAACCTGCTGCGCCCCGAGCAATTTCCCTATACGTGCCCGACCGGGTGGCAGTACGACTCCGGTGACTACCCGCGGGCCCTCTCACTGGCCATGGAGATCGCCGGGTATGACGAGTTGCGCCGGGAGCAGGCGCAGCGGCGCGCCCGCGGCGAGTACATGGGGATCGGGCTGAGCTTCTTCACCGAGGGCGTCGGAGCCGGACCGAGCGGCCACATGGACATACTCGGCCTGGGCATGGCCGACGGGGCCGACCTGCGGATCCACCCGACCGGTAAGGCGGTGCTCGGCATCTCGGTCCAGACCCAGGGTCAGGGTCACGAGACTACGTTCGCCCAGATAGTGGCGCACGAGCTGGGCCTGTCTCCGGATGACATTGAGGTCGTGCACGGCGACACCGACCGGACGCCGTTCGGGCTCGGCACCTACGGCTCCCGGTCGACGCCGGTCTCGGGGGCCGCGGCAGCCGTCGCGGCCAGGAAGGTACGCGAGCGGGCCAGGATCGTCGCGGCGGCGATGCTCGAGGTGTCGGCCGACGACCTGGAGTGGGCCGAGGGCAAGTGGCGCGTGCGCGGCGACCCCGAGCAAGCCAGGGGCATCGCCGAGATCGCGATGGCCGCCCACTCGTCGCTGGAACTGCCGGCCGGGGTCGAGGGGCATCTGGACGCCTCGGCCGTCTACAACCCGCCGAACCTGACATTTCCGTTCGGTGCGTACATCTGCGTAACCGATGTCGATTCCGGCACCGGCGAGGTGCGCGTCCGGCGATTCATAGCCGTGGACGACTGTGGCGTCCGGATCAACCCGATGATTGTCGAAGGTCAGCTGCACCGGGGCCTGGCCGACGGGGTCGGGATGGCCTTGATGCAGGCCATCGTGTTCGATGAGGCCGGAAACTGCCTGGGCGGCTCGTTCATGGACTACCTGCTGCCGACGACCGTGGAATGCCCGTCCTTCGAGCTGGGCAGCACCGTCACGCCGTCGCCGCATCATCCGATCGGAGCGAAGGGCGTTGGTGAGTCGGCCACGGTGGGCTCGCCGGCAGCCGTCGTGAACTCGGTGGTCGACGCGCTGGCACCGCTCGGCGTGCGGCATGCCGACATGCCGCTGACGCCGGCGAGCGTGTGGCGGGCCATCCAGGGGAATCCGATGCGCAGTGACCTGACACCGAGCTGACCTCGTCACCTGCCGTCACCGAGCACGTAAGCTTGTCAGATGATGGGCAAATGAGCGATCTCGCCGAGCGGCTGCCGGATGTCCATACCCTGCTCGCCGCGCTAGACGACGCGAGCTACCTGGCCGACGAGCCGCTCGGGACCGCGATGTTCCTCGCCGCCCGAATGGGCCAGCCCATCCTGCTGGAGGGCGAGCCCGGCGTCGGCAAGACCGAGGCGGCCAAGGCGCTCGCCGCAGTGCTGGATACGCCGCTGATCCGGCTGCAGTGCTACGAGGGCTTGACCTCGGCGGAGGCACTATACGAATGGAATTACCCGCGCCAGCTGCTGGCGATCCGGCTAGCGGAGGCGAGGGGCGAGACCCCCCGAGAGGCCGATCTTTTCAGCGACGATTATCTTCTGGAGCGGCCGCTGCTGGCCGCCCTCGATCATCCCGGCCCTCGTCCCGCCGTGCTGCTCATCGACGAGGTCGACCGCGGTGACGACGAGTTCGAGGCGTTCCTCTTCGAGCTGCTGGCCGAGTCGGCCGTCACGATTCCCGAGCTTGGCACCCGC
>JASIBJ010000589.1 GCA_030045215.1 Streptosporangiaceae bacterium
GGACGGCGGCCAGCAGCACATGCTCGCCCTGGGTGAGCTTGCCCTTGGCGAAGCCCCAGTCGTCGTACTTGGGCCGATGGATCAGCGCTACCCGGGCTCCGCGTCCGGCCGGCCGCCAGAGCAGGGCCCCGGCGGCCAGGATCTGACCGTCTGATCCGCGATCAGCCATCGGCGCCCCGGCTGCGGGACCTGATCAGCAGCTCCTGAATGTCGATGAGCGGCGCACCGGACGAATCCAGGTAATGCCGGGTCCAGGTTCCGTCGCCCGCCAGCCACCACGACGCGGTGTTCGCATCCATCGCCAGGTCAATGAGCTGCCGAAGTCCCGCCCGCTGCGACTCCTCCTTGACCTCGACCAGCAGCTCAACCCGGCGATCCAGATTCCTGTGCATCATGTCAGCGCTGCCGATCCACACCTCGCCGGGAGAGTCCTCGTTCCCCGCACCGAACGCGTAAATCCGGGAGTGCTCAAGGAAACGGCCGACGACGCTGCGGACGCGGACGTTCTCGGACAGGCCGGGGACGCCCGGTCGCAGCGCGCAGATCCCGCGGATCCACAGATCGATGGGGACGCCCGCGTTCGACGCTCGGTAGAGAGCGTCGATGATCGCCTCGTCGATCAGCGCGTTGCACTTCATCTGGATCCGGGCCGGACCACCGGCGCGCAGCAGGTCGACTTCGCCCTCGATGCGCCGGAGCAGGCCCGACCGGACGCCGGCCGGGGCGACCAGGAGCCGGCGGTAGTCGGTGCGGCGGCTCAGCCCGGTCAGGTGATTGAACAGGTCGGTGATGTCCTCGCCGACGGTCCGGTCGGCGGTCATCAGGCCGAAGTCCTCATAGAGCCGCGCGGTCTTCGGGTGATAGTTACCGGTGCCGATGTGGCAATACCGGCGCAGCGAGCCGTCTGGCTCCTCGCGCACGATCAGGGCCATCTTGCAGTGCGTCTTGAGCCCGCGGAACCCCCAGATGACGTGGCAGCCCGCCTCCTCCAGCTTCTGCGCCCAGGCGATGTTGGCCCGCTCGTCGCCGCGGGCCTTGATCTCGACCACGACGACGACCTGCTTGCCCGCCTCGGCCGCATCGATGAGTGCGTCGACGATCTCCGAGTCGCCGCTGGTCCGGTACAGGGTCTGCTTGATCGCGAGAACGCGCGAGTCGGCCGCGGCTGTCACCAGCAGCCGCTGCACGCTGGAGGTGAAGGAGTCGTAGGGGTGATGCACGAGCACATCACGGTCGTCCAGGGCGGTGAACAAGCTGCCATCGTTGACCTCGACCGGCAGCGCCGCCTCCGACGGCACGAACCGCGGATACTTCAGGTGGCGGAAATCCAGGTCCGCGATCAACCCCATGCCGGCCAGGTCGAGCGGCCCCGGCACCCGGTACACGGCCCTGGTGTCAACGTCCAGCTCGGTGACCAGCCGGTCCAGGACATCGTCGGAGATGGACTCCTCCACCTCCAGGCGGACAGCGGGCTCGAACCGGCGCCGCGTCAGTTCGCGTTCAAGGGACTTCAGCAGGTTCTCGGTGACATCCTCGTCGATCTCCAGGTCGGTGATCCTGGTCACCCGGAAGACATGGTGCTCGACGATGTCCAGCCCGACGAACAGCTCGCCCAGGTGCGCGGAGATGACGTCTTCGACCGGAACGAACCGGTTCTGCGAGACGGTCAGCAGCCGCGGGAGCAGGGGCGGCACCTTCACCCGCGCGAACGTGGTCTCGCCGGTCGACGGATCCGCGATCGTCACGGCCAGGCTCAGCGTGAGCCCGGAGATAAACGGGAACGGGTGCGTCGGATCGACCGCGAGCGGCGTGAGGACCGGATAGATCCGCTCCTTGAACAGGCGCTCGAGTTGCGCCTGCTCAGCGGGTACGAGTTGCTTCCAGCGCAGGATCTCGATGCCCTCGGCCGAGAGGTCGGGCATCAGCATCTCGGTGAAGCAGCGGGCGTTGCGGGTGGACAGCTGGCGGGCGAAGTCGAGCGCGTTCTCGAGTATCTCCTCGGTTGGCTTGCCGGTGGCGTTCTCGACCGGCAGGCCGGTCGCCATCCGCCGGATCCGGCCGGCGATCCGGACCCCGAAGAACTCGTCCATGCCGCTCGCGAAGATCGAGGAAAACCGCACCCGTTCGAGCAGCGGAACATTCCTGTCCTCGGAGAGTTCCAGGACGCGCTGGCTGAACCGCAGCCAGCTGTCTTCCCGGTCCAGATAGCGGTCCTGGGCGAGGTCCCCGGCCCTCGGCTCATCGAGCGCGACCGCGGCCTGCCTGGCCGCGGCCCGGGATCTGGCCCTGGCTGCCGCCTGATGGTGCTTCCTGGCCCGCTCGGCCGTGGCCTCAAGCTCGCGCTCAGCGGCCGCGGACCGGGCGGACGGCCTGGTTCGGCGGGGGGCAGGCTGGCTCATTTCCCTATTCTCTCCGCACCCCGCGCCAGGCAAAGGTGCGAGGCCTCGGCTATTCGCATTGAGCTCTAGACGATAGCGTTGCCACGAAATCACCCAAAATCGTCGGCGGACCTCGGCCACGAAGCGGATGGAGACGGCAGATGCGCATAGGCATGTCGCTGGTAGAGCGCGGTGGTACCGGCGCGCTGACCGAGCTTACCGACCAGCTGCGGCGCGGCGCCGACGACGGGTTCGCCTCGGCCTGGCTGGCGAACATCTTCGGGCTGGAGGCACTGACCGCGCTGGCGGTGGCAGGCAGCCAGGTGCCAGGAATCGAGCTGGCCACGGCCGTGATCCCGACCTATCCCCGGCATCCGGCCGCGCTCGCGCAGCAGGCCATGACCGCGGCGCTGGCGGTCGGCCCCGGGCGGCTCACGCTCGGGATCGGCGTATCGCACCAGATCGTCATCGAGAGCATCTACGGATACAGCTTCGACAAGCCCGCCAGGCACATGCGCGAGTACCTGGAGATCTTGCTGCCGCTGCTCGACGGGACGCCGGCGAGCGTTGACGGCAGCACGGTCAGCGCGCACATCGGCCTGTCAACCCCGCGGG
>JASIBJ010000590.1 GCA_030045215.1 Streptosporangiaceae bacterium
CAGCCGCCCAGGTAGGCGTTAGCGGCGACGGGCTGGCCGAAGCCCAGCTCGCCGGCCCGCGGCAGCAGGTCGTCCCCGGCCACATACCCGATCTTCGGGTCAAGGCCGATCCTTGCTGCCTGATCGCGCAGTGCCCGGGCCAAGCCCGCCGGGTTCAGCCCGCCGGCGTTGACGACGATCGCGACGCCGCTGCCGAGCGCGAGACCCAGGCAGTCCTCCATCTGACGCAGGAACGTCCTGGCGTAGCCGAGCACCGGATCTCTGAGCCGGTCCCGGCCGAGGATCAGCATGGTCAGCTCGGCCAGGTAGTCGCCGGTCAGGACGTCCAGCTCGCCGCCCTCGAGCATCTCCCGCATCGCGGAGAACCGGTCGCCGTAAAAGCCCGAGCCGTTGCCGATCCTGATCCGATCCCTGTCCGCCAAACCGCACCTCCCGCTTCCCGAGCCGGCCTCAAACCAAGCATACGTAACTGTTTTCTGGCCAGGCGGGCGTGCGGCCCCGGCGAGGCTGTCCTACGGCCGCAGGTAGAGGACGGGGCCGAGGCTGGCGGGCGATACCGGCGGCGGGTCCTCGCTGAGGCCGAAGTCGGTGGCCGTGAAGGACTTCGCGCTGATCACGATCGACAGATAGTGACCGGTCGGCGCGGCCGAGCCATGCGGCCCGGGTGCCAGGTCGTCGGTGAAGGTGCCTTTCATCGTGATCAGGTACACGATCGCAGCATTCCCGGTCGGCTCCGTGTCGCCGGGAGTGGCCGACTCCAACGCCTTGCCATGGGTCGTCAGGACGGCGGTGATCCAGGCCGGCCGCGCATCGCCGTTGAGCCTGGCCGCGCGGAGCGCGATCGCGTCGAGCCGGGGGATCGCGCTGGCGGGAACGGTCGCGACCGCGCCTTTGGCGCTGGCCGACGGGCCCACGAACGCCGAGGAGATCGCGAACCCCGCTCCGGCGAGCCCGACGAGGATGCCCGCAATCCCGCGGGGGGACCGCGCGGCGTTGCCGAACGTCGTGCCGAGCCTCACGAAATTAGCTTCGCCTCCACTATTCGGCCTTTCAACGACCATTTGGGTAACGGATCGGCCGCTCGGCGGATCCGCGTCCCGGCTTGAGCAGCGGCCGCGATCGGGCCACTATCGGCCCCTCGTCGCCGGCGTATCGTGAACGTGTGCGTGTCGAGGTTAGTTCCGAGGCAGCGGCCTTCGTGACCGCGTCTGGCGGCCGACTGTGGGTGTGGGCCGAGCGACCCCCGATGTGCTGCGCAGGTTCGCCCGCATGGATGCGCGCGGCCACTACCGCGCCGGCCGGCAAGACCGGTTTCGCCGTCGTTCCTGACGACTCCATCGACCTGCCGGCGACGTCATGTCCCCGTCCGAGACTGCAACTGTACTTCCGCGGCGCGGGCGGGCTTAGCCCGGATGTGCTCGAGATCGCCATGAGTGGACGGCGCCGCCCGAAAGTCGCCGCCTACTGGGACGGCTGCCTGATGGCGATGGTCTGAACCAATCGCCGCGGCCGCGCTGACACCGTCCGGCCTCAGGACGCGGCGCCGCGCCCCATCGCGGCAAGGATGAACGCGCAGACCTCCGCCTCATACCGGAGGTGACCGAACCGGCCGGACGGACCGGTGTGCGCGCCCGCGCCGAGCTCGACCCGGAACAGGATCGTGCTGCCAGCGGTGTCGGTCTCCCTGAGCCGGGCCACCCACTTGGCCGGCTCGTGTACCAGGACGCGCGGGTCGTGGACCGCGCCGGTGACGAGCAGGTCGGGGCGCGGCGCGGCCGGCGGGTTGTCATAGGGCGAATATCCGCGCAGGCAGCAGAAGTCCTCCGGGTCGCGCGGGTCGCCCCACTCGTCCCACTCGTTGATCGTCAGCGGGATGGCGGGGTCCAGCATGGTCGTCACGCAATCGACGAATGGCACCTCGGCGACCACGGCCCTCCACCGGCCCGGCGCCCGTGAGTAGACCGCGCCTTGCAGGAGCCCGCCCGCGGACAGCCCGCGGCACACGATCCGGTCGCCGTCGATCAGCGCCGTCGCGTCGGCCTGGTCACCCGCCAGCCAGTCGGCGACGTCGATGAAGTCGCTGAATGTCGTCGGCTTGGCCCGCAGCCGCCCCTCCAGCCACCAACGGCGGCCGCCTTCCCCGCCGCCGCGCACGTGCGCGACCGCGTACACCACGCCCCGGTCGAGCAGCGACGGCAGGCTGGGGTCGAACTCGGGGTCCAGGCAGGCCTCGTAGGCGCCGTAGCCGTACAGCACGCAGGCCGCGCTTCCGTCCAGCCTGGTTTCGGCCCGCCGGGCCACGGTAACCGGGATCTGCGTGCCGTCGGCGGCCCGCGCCAGCAGCCGCTCCGTGCGGTAGCAGGCCGCGCCGTAGCCGGGAACCTCCGTGCGCTTCAGCTCCCGGCGGCCGCCGGTGGCCAGGTCAAGCTCGGACCAGCGCTGCGGCTCGATCAGGGACTCCTCGGCGATGATCACCGAGGAAGCTTCGTACTCCGCGTGGTCGTCAAGCCGGATCGATCCGGCGGCAAACCCCGGATGCACCTCACGCACATCGCAGCCGTCGTGGCCG
>JASIBJ010000591.1 GCA_030045215.1 Streptosporangiaceae bacterium
AAAGCGCGGTCCGGCTGCTGCGCATCGTGGCCTGCTACGCCCCCGACGGGATCCCCCGCGCGATTATCGGCCGGACGGCACCCGCCGATGACACCGACCAGCAGCTTGGCCTGCTCGCCTCGTACAGCCTGATCACGCTCACCGAGCACACGGTCAGCATCCACCGGCTCCTACAGGCCGTCCTTCTCGCCCTTCCGCAAAACCCGGACGACGGCGAGGCCCCGGCCGACACGGCGCTCGGCTGGCTGAACCAGGCACTGCCCGAGAATCCCTCGCGCAACGTGGGCGGCTGGCCGCTGCTGCGCACCCTCGCCCCGCACGCCGACGCAGTCGCCAGCCGCTACCAGGCCGGCACGGAGCCCGAGACGCTCGCTAACGTCTGCAACCGGGTCGGCCTGTTCCAGTTGTCGCAGGGCAGCTACCCGCAAGCGACAAGGCTGATCGCCTCCGCCCTGGAGATCTACCAACGGGTCCTCGGCCCCGCCCACCCCCGCACTTTCATCGCCCGCAACAACCTCGCTACCGCCTACGTCAGCGCCGGGCGACTGGGCGAGGCCATCTCGCTGCTCGAGCAAGCCTTGACCGACGCCTCGGAGGCCCTTGGGGTCACCCATCCCGACACTCTCCTCATCTGCGTCACTCTCGCGATGGCCTACATCGGCACCGGAAGGTTCCACGAGGCGATCCTGCTGTACGAGACCATTCTCACCGAGCTTGATCGGGCCTTCGGCCCCGCTCACCCCAACACCCTCACCACCCGCAACAACCTGGCCATCGCCTACCGCAATGCGGGCCGGCTGAGCGAGGCCATCGCGCTGTACGAGCAAACCCTCACCGAGCTTGAGCAGGCCCTCGGCCCCGCCCACCGCGACACCCTCACCGTCAGTAGCAACCTCGCCATCGCCTACCGGGATGCGGGCCGGCTGGGCGAGGCCATCGCGCTGTACGAGCAAACCCTCACCGAGCTTGAGCAGGCCCTCGGCCCCGCCCACCCCAGCACCCTCACCGTCCGCAGCAACCTCGCCGCCGTGTACCAGACAGCCGGGCGGCTGAACGAAGCTGCTGCCCTGGCCGAGCAAACCCTCACCGAGCTTGAGCGGGTCCTCGGCCCCGCGCACCCCAAGACCCTCACCTGCCGCAGCAACCTCGCGGCGGCCTACCAGGCAGCCGGGCGGCTGAACGAAGCCATCACCCTGCACGAGCGCACCCTGGCCGACGCTGATCAGGCGCTCGGCCCCGCCCACCCCGACAGCCTCCAGTACCGTGACAGCTTGGCCACGGCCTACCGCGACGTCGGACGCCTGGACGAGGCCATCACCCTGTACGAGCGCTTGACCGCCGATCGCGAACAGCTCCTTGGCGCCGCCCACCCGAGCACCATCACCACCCTCAACAACCTTGGCACCGCCTACTACTTAGCCGGCCGGCTCAGCGAGGCCATCCCCTTGCTCGAGCGCACCCTCACCCAGTTCGAGCACGCCCGCGGGCCCGCGCACCCCGACACCCTCACCACGCGCAGCAACCTCACCATGGCCTACCAGACTGCCGGGCGGCTCGAGGAGGCCATCCCGCTGCACGAGCAAACCCTCACCCAGTTCGAGCAGGCCCTCGGCCCCGCCCACCCCAGCACCATGAGCTGCCGCAGCAACCTCGGTACCGCCTACCACTTGGCCGGGCGGCTCGACGAGGCTATTGCCCTGCTCGAGCGGGCCCTCACCCAGTTCGAGCAGGCCCTCGGCCCCGCCCACCCCAGCACCCTCAGCTGCCGCAGCAACCTCGGCAATGCGTATAGCAACGCCGGGCGGCTCGACGAGGCCATCCCCCTGCTCGAGCGCACCCTCACCCAATTCGAGCACGCCCTCGGCCCCGCCCACCCCGATACCCTCACCACTTGCAACAACCTCGCCACCGCCTATGCCTACGCCGGGCGGCTCGACGAGGCCATCCTCCAATATGAGCGTGCTCTCGCCGACAGCGAGCCCGCGGGCCCTGCCCACCCCACCACGGTGCTCATCCGGGATAACCTCGCCACCGTCTACCGGGCGGCCGGGCGGCACGGCGAAGCCCTGCGCGCGGACACCGCACCCACGGAGTAGTCCGGCGGCGCACGCTCCTGCATTGTGCTTGTCCCGCGGGAGAGGCTACGGCGGTTGCACAGCAGGTGCTCTTCGAGCTGAGCTATGGCCCCGAGAAAACCGCAGGTCACGCGGCCAGTACGCGATCTTAGCATTCACGGGCCAACCGGGGCACCGCGCAGCTGAGCGAGGCCGCTAGTCGGCTACGCCGACTGGGGGCCTCCGCCCTGCCTCCGTCGGGTTCGTTCGGCGCCGCCTCCAGCCGAGCTCCAGTGCGACCTGCAGGCGAGCTTGCGGGCCGACCGATGAGTTCCGCACGGCGCGACTGTCCTACCCGTGAAGAAAGAACGTCACTGGCAGCGCCCGATCAGGGTGGTCCCGCGCGCGAGGAGGATGTCATGCATCCGGTGATTACCCAGGCCATGGGCGTGCAACGGGTACGGGAGCTGCAGGCCGATGCCGAATCCGCAGGGCACTTCCGGCGCCTTCGCCGCTCTCGGCGCAGCGACCGCACCCGGTGGTTCACCCGTTTCGGGCGTGGCGGGCGAGCGCCAGCGTTGCTGCCAGCGGCGCGGCCACTAGGCGGCCTTGCCGACACCGATTCCCGCGAGCGCGGAATACGCCTGTTGCCCGAAGAAGCCGGCCTGCAGCAGGCGGCAAGCAGAATCCGGCAGGCCGTCATCCCGAACCAGCCCGGTCCCTAGCGCGTACACAAGGTCCGGTCATCCAGGCTGAGGCACTCGGTCCGGATCGGTCACGCCCATATGCCAGAGCGCTTAGCAGGGCGCTGTCCTCGTTGTCGAGCCGGGCGTTCAAGGCCATCAGTACGTAGTGCCAGCGCGGTGCCACTGGCGGGCTGCAGCGCCCGGCGTCTGGCCGGTTAGATTCTCTTGGCCGTCGCGCACCAGGCCGGAGCGCCGTTGCCATGGAATCTCGTCTCAAGCCTGTCTGGGTCGACGGCGGCGAGACCCCATCCTGTGCGCGCGTTGAACGCCGCTCTCAGCTCTTCCCGGCTAACGGGATGCGGGCCGGTATCGGGGCCTTCGTCGCTAAAGCACAACACGTACAGGGTTCCTTCGTGCTCGGTCACCGACGCCAGACTCGCCACGTAGCGCGGTCGCTCGTTGCCGTCGCAGGTATGGAACAGTCCGCAGTCCAGCACCGTCTCGAACCTGCGCCCCAGACGGTCCAGCTCGAACGCGTCGGCTGCAGCGAACTCAACGTCGAGCCGACGCTCGGCGGCCTTCTTCCTCGCAATGCCCAGTGCGGTCTCGGCGACGTCAACCCCCAGCACTGAGTAACCCAGCGAGGCGAGGTACAGGGCGTTCTCGCCGGTTCCGCAGCCCGCATCCAGCACCGCGCTGGAGAACGCGGCTTCCGCGGCCAACCGCACGACGGCTGGCTGCGGCCGACCGATATCCCAGGGAGCAGGACCGTCATGGTACGAGGCATCCCAGGGCTGTCCGCTCATCCGTTCGTGACTGGTTGGCCGCCGGCCACCGAACGGATCTCCCGATCGCTCCGACAACGTCGTCCCCGTTCCTAGGCGCAATCCAGACCGGTGAGGCTCACCCGGGACCGGGCAGAGCCCGGACTGCCTACAACCCTAGAGAGTGCGGTGCTCCAGCGACACCTGCGGCGGGATGCTGATTGTGGCCGGGTCAGGCGCCCTGGCGGCACCGAGCTCGCTGCCAGCGAGCACACCGGGCAGATCGGCAACGCTGTCGATCACGTGGGTCGCACCCGCCGCGCGCAGCCGGGCCGCCGAGTGCACGCCGGTCAGTACGCCGACCACGATCCGAGCACCGGCCCGGCGGCCGCATTCCACCCCCGCGGCCGTCGGCTGGACCACCGCAACCTCGCGGACATCGCCGACGCCAACCCGCAGCATCGCGGCGAGAGCCAGGTCCGGCGACGGGCAGCCGCGCGGCACGTCATCCGCGGTCAGCGCCACATTGACAAGGTCGCGCCAGTCAAGAGCCCGCAGCGTCGCCGTCAGTTCCCGGCGCGGCAGGTTGGTCATCACGCAGATCCGGCAGCCGGACTCGGCCAGCCCGGTGAGCACCTCGTGCGCCCCCGGAATGGCCGTCGGGACTGTCCTGTCCGCCGCGGCCGCGAGCGATCGTTCGAACGTCAGCAGCGCAGCCTGGACCTTCGGCTCGTTGTCAGGGAACAGTCCGCTGAGCACGTCGGCCGGAGGTTGCCCGCGGGCGCGGTGCACCTGGGCCATCGAGCGGGCGAAGGCGCTGGTACCGCTGACAACGCCCTGAGTGGCGATCGCCTCGGCGAAGGCAAGTTCCACTATCCCGGCGTCGGTCACCAGCGTGCCGACCAGCCCGAAACACGCCAGGGTGATGTCGGTCATGCCTTCGCCTGGCGGCCTACTCGTCCGCCGTCGTGGCCTCTGTCCAGAGATTGAGCTCGGCCCGGTCAGCCTGCACCTTGCGCCACACGGCAAAGGCGCTCAGGCCGATCACGGCGAGCAGTATCAACTTCTTCACTCTGCTTAATCCCTCCAGCTCGGCTTCCGGGAGTGCCGGCGCCAGCGCAGGCTATCCCGGGAGACCCCAGCAGCCTAGCAAGCTGCCGGTCAGCGTGGTCGCTGCACGCGTGTCTCATCCCATACCGGACCGGACGATTCGTACACTTCACCGTCAGCGCCGAACACCAGAAAACGGTCGAACGACTTGGCGAACCACCGGTCGTGCGTGACCGCGAGGACCGTACCTGAGTAGGACTCCAGGCCCTGCTGGAGCGCCTCCGCGCTGGCGAGGTCCAGGTTGTCGGTTGGTTCGTCGAGCAGCAAGGTCGTGGAGCCAGCCAGTTCGAGCAGCAGGATCTGCAATCGTGCCTGCTGGCCGCCCGAAAGCGTGCCGAACGGCTGCCTCGCGCAGACCTGCAGCTCGTAGCGGGCAAGCGCCGACATCGCCTCGTTGATCAGCAGCGCGTGCTCGGTCATCAGGATGTCCAGCGGCGTCCGGTCGGCCAGGTCCGGCCGTGCATGCGTCTGAGCGAACATGCCGGCCACTACCCGCGCGCCGAGCCTGGCGACACCGGCATGCGGCACGTCCTCGCCGGCCAGCAGGCGCAGGAAATGCGACTTGCCCGAGCCGTTGGAGCCAAGGACCGCCACCCGCTCGCCGAACCAGACCTCCAGGTCGAACGGCCGCATCAGCCCGGTCAGCTCCAGCCCTTCGCAGATGACGGCCCGCTTGCCGGTACGGCCGCCGCGCAGCCGCATCCGGACATTTTGCTCCTTTGGCGCCAACTCCGGCGGCCCGGCCTCCTCGAACTTGCGCAGCCGCGTCACGGCTGCCTGGTAGCGCGATGCCAACGCGTCGTTATAGGACGCCTTCTGCTTGTACATGAGCATCAGCTGCCTGAGCTTTTCGTGCTCTTCGTCCCAGCGCCTTCGCAGCTCGTCGAGTCGCTCGTTGCGCTCCCGCCTGGCCTGCGCGTACGTTACGAAGCCGCCGCCGTGGACCCATACATGCCGGTCCTCGACGGTGATGATGCGCTCGGCGCAGGCCGACAGCAGCTCGCGGTCGTGGCTGACCATGAAGACGGTCTTGGGCGTGGCGATCAGCTGCTGCTCCAGCCAGATCTTGCCCGGCACGTCGAGGTAGTTGTCCGGTTCGTCCAGCAGCAGGACCTCAGCCCGGCCGCGCAGCAGCGACTCGAGTACCAGCCGCTTTTGCTCGCCCCCCGACAGGGTCGCCACCTCCCGCCACTGGCAGCGGTCATAGCCAATGCCGATGGCGGCGATGCAGCAGGCGTCGAAATGCACCTCGGCCTCGTAGCCGCCCGCGTCGCCCCATTCCGCCAGCGCCGCGGCGTAGCGCATCTGGGCCGGCTCGTCGTCGCGCTCCATCATGACCAGCTCGGCCGCGTCGAGCCCCGCGGCCGCCTCGCGCAATCGCGGGGCGGCGATCGACAGCAGCAGGTCCCTGACCGTCGTGGCGTCCCTGATACTGCCGATGAACTGGCGCATGACTCCGAGGCCGCCGCTTGAGCTCACGGTCCCCGATTGAGGAGCAATATCGCCGGTAACGAGGCGGAGCAGAGTCGTCTTGCCCGCACCGTTAGGGCCGACCAGCGCGGCTACCGCGCCCTCCCCGACGCGGAACGACACGTCATCGAGCAGGATCCGGCCATCGGGCAGGACGTGGCTCAGATGTGCCGCCTCCACGTGGCCCATCTCGATCGCTCCTGTTCCCGTCGGCCGGCACCATGCCCGACAATAGCTGCATGACCCCCCAGGACTTCAACGCGAATTCCGGGCTCCGGGCGTCGGACGCCGACCGCGACCGGGCCGCCTCGGTGATCAACGAAGCGATGGCCGAGGGCCGCCTGACGGCCGAGGAGCACTCGGACCGGCTAGATCTGGTCTACGCCGCCAAGACCCAGGCGGACCTGGTCCCCCTGCTGGACGATCTGCCCGCCGCCGGCGCCGCTGCGGCGGCAGCGTCCATTCCGGCACCGGCTCCGCGCAGCGGGCGCCCCCGGCGGATCATCGCGATCCTCGGCGGCGCGAGCCGTAAGGGCGGCTGGCATGCCGAGCCCGTGATCGACATCCTGGCGATCTTGGGCGGGGTCGACCTCGACTTCCGGGAGGCGGTGCTTCCGGGTAAGGAGGTAGTGCTCAGAGCCATCACCGTCCTTGGCGGCGTCACCGTGATCGTGCCGCCGGAGATGCGTGTCATCGACGACGGCGGCGTCGCGATCCTGGGCGGCAAGGACCTGGTCGGGGCCAGCGCCGAGTCGTCCGGCCCGGACTCGCCCGTGCTGCGCGTCCAGGGCACCTGCGTGCTCGGCGGCATCGACGTCAAGCGCAAGTCCCGCAAGCGCACGGGCATCAAGGGCACAACAGGCGCTAGCTCGGGCCTGCTGGGCGGTCGTGGCCTGGACGGCGTGCTGGGCCAGGTCAGGGATCAGCGGCACGAGATCCACGAGGAGATCAGGCAGCGCCGGCACGATGTTCACGACGAGATCAGGCAGCGCCGGCGTGAGATCCGCCAGGGCTGGAGCGGAGACGACGACTAGCTCAGGCGGCCGCTGCTGACCTGGGCTCGCCGGGGCCGATCGAGTGGATGCCGGTTCGGCGGCGGACCGGATCGGCCAGCGCTGCGGTCAGATCCGCGAGCGCATCCATCGTGTGCGCGCTCACGACCGCATCGCAATACGGCCACGCGGCGGCCATCCCGCCGGCCAGGGGCTCGTAGGCAGCACTCTTGGTCCGCGGGTTCACCCAGATAATCCGGTGCGCGACGAGTGACAGCCGCTGCATCTCGCGCCGCACCACGGCCGGGTCTCCGGTGTCCCAGCCGTCGGAGATGATCAGCACGACGGCGCCCCTGGCCATGCCACGGCGGCCGTAGCGGTCGTTGAACTCCTTGAGCGCCTCTCCCAGCCTGGTGCCGCCGAGCCAGTCCGGGGCGGCCTGCCCGGCCCGCCGTAGCGCCTCGCTCGGCGCCGACCGAGCCAGGGCCGGAGTCAGCCTGGTCAGGCGGGTGGCGAACGTGAACACCTCCGCCTGGGCGCCGCCGGCCGCGCAGTAGAGCAACTGGATCATGGCCCTGGCATAGGGCTCCATTGATCCGGAAATATCACACAACACGACCAAACGTCGCGGTCGGGTTGTGGGCACCCGGCCGATCAGGCGGAAGGCGTGCCCTCCGGTGCGGCGCGCATGGCGCAGCGTCGCTCGCACATCGGTGCGCCGGCCCCCTGGTCCGGGCCGGTGCCGCCGAGACCGGCGGGCCGGAGCCGCAAGCGTCAGCTGCCGCATGAGCTCGGCCAGCTCGGCCAGTTCCGACTCCGACAGCTCAGCGAAATCGGTGCCGGACAGCCGCTCGGCCGGGCTGCCCAGGTAGGGCCGGCTGATCTCCCGTTCTGGCGCCTGCGAGCCGTCGTCGGAGATGGCCGAACTCGAGTCCCTGACCACCCCGATCAGCGCGGCATGCGCTCTGGCCGCCGTGGCTGCCTCGGCGATGGCCTCGGGCCGGGAGCGGCGATGCGCGGGCACCTGCGTCGCTGCCTGCGGACCGAGGCCGTCCGGCACCGCGCCGAACACCTCGGCGAAGACCGCGCGCAGGATCGCGGCCTGCTCCCTGCTGGACACCAGTGTCGCCAGCGCGCAATTCAGCAACTCTCCGGCCGTGCCAGGTTGCACGAGCGTGACTGCGGCAGCGAACCGCTCACTGCGTCCCGGCCCGACCGGCAGCCCGGCCCGCCGCAGCGCAGCGCCGAAGCCGGCCGCGACGGCCGCCAGATCGTCAGCCACCTGAGACCTCGTCATGACTGACCAGCGCGGCGAAGTCGGCCGTCCGCGCTACCCGCAGGTCCTCGGCGTACTTCAGCACGGCGCCCGCTGTCTGGCGTGCCGATGCCGCATTCAGCTCTCGCGCCCCGAGCACGTCGAGCGCGCTGGCCCAGCTGATCGCCTCGGCCACGCCGGGAGGCTTGGCCAGGTCAAGTCCGCGCAGGATGGCCACCCCGCGCGCCACCTGGCCCGCCAGCCGGATCGATGCGGCCGGCACCCGCCGCCTGATGATGGCGGCGACCCGCTCAGTGTCGGGATAGTCGATCCAGTGGTACAGGCACCGGCGCTTCAGCGCATCGTGGAGGTCCCTGGTCCGATTCGAGGTGAGCACCACGACCGGCGGATACGCGGCCCGGCGGGTGCCAAGCTCGGGAATCGTGACGGCCGACTCGGCCAGCAGCTCGAAGAGGAACGCCTCGAACTCGTCGTCACCGCGGTCGACCTCGTCGATGAGCAGCACGGCGGGACGAGGGCCGGGATGATCGAGGGCGGCCAGCAGCGGCCGCTCCAGAAGATAATCGTCGCTGAAAAGATCGGCCTCTCGGGGCGTCTCGCCCCTCGCCTCCGCTAGCCGGATCGCCAGCAGCTGGCGGGGGTAATTCCATTCGTATAGTGCCTCCGCCGAGGTCAAGCCCTCGTAGCACTGCAGCCGGATCAGCGGCGTATCCAGCACTGCGGCGAGCGCCTTGGCCGCCTCGGTCTTGCCGACGCCGGGCTCGCCCTCCAGCAGGATGGGCTGGCCCATTCGGGCGGCGA
>JASIBJ010000592.1 GCA_030045215.1 Streptosporangiaceae bacterium
GGCTCCGCCGCCCCGGACCCGCCGTCCCCGGACCCGGACGCCCCGGTCCCGGCGGCCCCGGACCCGGACCCGGCTTCCCCAGACCCGGCCGTTGGCCCGGGTTTGCCGGCCGCGGCGCCGACGGCCTCGGCCGTCGGCGACCGCTGGGCGCGTACGAACCACGCCAGGCCGATCACGGTCAGCACGGTGGCCACGTAGAAGTTCAGCCGCAGGCCGAGGAAGTGCTCCGAGGTGTCGACCCTGAGGGTCTCCTCGAAGATGCGGAAGGCCGAGTAGCCGGCCACGTAGAGGGCGAACAGGCCCCATGGCTTGATCTTCCTGTGATGCCCGAGCCAGACCAGGAAGGCCGCCAGGGCCAGATCCCAGATCAGCTCGTACAGGAATGTCGGCTGGAACGTGGAGTATCCCAGGTACGCCGACGGGCGGTGCGCCACGGAGATCTCCAGAGCCCACGGCAGGGTCGTCGGCTTGCCGAACAGCTCCTGGTTGAAGTAGTTGCCGATCCGGCCGACCGCCTGGGCCACCAGCAGCCCGGGAGCTATGGCGTTGGCGAACAGCCCGCCGCTGGCGCCGGCCCGGCGGACCCGCCAGATCCCGGCCGCCGCCCCGGCGGCGATGCCACCCCAGACGCCGAGGCCGCCGTTCCAGATGGCGAACACGCCCCACCAGTGCGGGGGTATCACCGACGGAGTCGTAATGTCGGCGTAGGCCCTGGCCCCGATCAGGCCGATCGGCACCGCCCAGATGGCGACGTCATAGACCAGGTCGGCGTTGCCGCCGACAGCACTCCACCGCCGCCTGGTGATGATGATCGCCAGCGTGATCGCGACGACATACATCAGCCCGTAGAAGTGGATGTACAGCGGCCCGAGGTGGAACCCGTTGATCGACGGGCTCGGGATGAAGCTCAGCAGGTGGGCATGCTTCGGCATGCCCACGAGACTATTCGGTTTCTGCCGCTGCCCGGCTCTGGATGGAGCGTTCGTCCAGGGCCGCCGGATGAGGCGCGCGTGCTCGCCCACCTCGGGGTCGGCCAGCAATTCCCGATCCGGGCGGGAATTTGCACTCGGCTAGCATGCCGGAACATGACGAGACGAAGCGACTGGCTCAGCCCTGAGCTGGAAGATTATGTGACCGCGCACAGCGCGAGGCCCGACTCGGTGCTCATTGACCTGGCCACCGAGACCCGCAGCACCTTCCAGGACGCGGCTGTCATGCAGATCGGTCCCGAGCAGGGCGCCTTCATGACCATGCTGACCCGGCTGGCGGGCGCCCGCCGGGCCATCGAGATCGGCACGTTCACCGGGTACTCCGCCATCTGCATCGCCCGCGGGCTCGTCGACGGCGGACACTTGACCTGCTGCGATGTCAGCGAGGAGTGGACCTCGATGGCCCGCAGGTACTGGCAGCGGGCTGGCCTCGCGGACCGCATTGACCTGCAGCTCCGGCCGGCCCTTGAGACCCTGCGGGCGCTGCCGGAGACTGCCGTCTTCGACCTCGCCTTCATCGACGCCGATAAGCCCGGATATATCGGTTACTGGGACGAGGTCGTGCCCAGGATCAGGCCCGGCGGCCTGATCCTGGCCGATAACACGCTGTCCAGCGGCCGCGTGGCCGACCCGGCCATTCCCGACGAGCGGGTGCCGGTGCGGGCCTTCAACGACCATGCCCTCGGCGACGAGCGCGTCGACCTGGTCCTGCTGTCGATCGGCGACGGGCTGACGGTGGCGCGCAAGCGCTAGCCCGCGGCCGGCCGCACGACGCGGAAAGGCCCCCGGTCCGCCTGGACCGGGGGCCGCTGGCCGCGTGCTTAACCGCGGCCTTGACCTGGTTAGCGCTTCGAGCCGGACCCGGTTCCGCTGGTCGTCATCTGCTGGTCAGGCTCGATCTCGATCCGCTCGCGGCGGACCTCGTCCCGGTAGGTCTTGTCTTCATCGACCCGCTTGGCGAGCAGCCTGACCCGCTCGACCGGGATGACTTCCTTACGCAGCACGGCGCGCTCCTCGTGCAGGATGATCTCCTGCTCGCCCTCGGCGATGTTGCCGCTGATGCGCTCATCGGCCGTGATCGGAATGCGCTCCACGTCGTACTCCTCGTGGAACACGTGCACGGTCTGCTCGATCGGCTCGGTATCGACGTACTTGTGCAGCCGCACGTGACCGGTCTCCAGCATCTCCGTGCCGACCTGGAGTCGCTCCTCCTGCCGGACGAGCCAGTCGTCGGTCATCGGACGCTGCTGTGACTGTGGCTGGGCCTGCTCCTGGGCTTGCCCTTGGGTCTGACCCTGGGCCTGCGCCTGGCTCTGGGCCTGCATCTGGTCCTGCGGCTGCGTCTGGTCCTGGGGCGGGGCCTGGCTGGGTACCGTCAGGCCGTAGTAACGGCTGAGTTCCTCCGCCTGCGCAGCCGACATGTGCTGGCCGGCGTCGATATTCGGGCCGCCCATGATCTTCTGCGAGTCGAACGGGACGCTAAGGCCGTCCTTGGTGACCTGGCTGCTGCCGAGCGGCACGAAGCGGCCCGTCTTGCCAGACCGGACCCGAGCCCACGCCGGCGTCCCGTCCACGTCGTCCCTGAATACTTGCTCGACGGTGCCAACTACCTTGCCGTCAGCGCCTGTTACCTGAGCGCCGAGGAGTTCTTCGGCCTGCATTGTCATGGTGACGTCTCCCCCCGAGTCGCTATCACCGGACAGTGACGGGCATCGGCTGCAGCGGCGCCCATGCTCGTGTACCAAGTGTAATCTACCCACTACCGACCGTTTCAACGGCTAAGGTTTCCAGTCCGGCCCGGCCCGTCAGCACCGGGCAAAGCGCATGTCGTCCCGCCGCAAAGCCGCCACCCGGTCCGGGCAACCGGTCGTCCGGCCGGAGCCACGAGGCGAGCGGCCGGCCTCGCGTTTCCTGTCCGTGTACTCCTTCGATCCATAATCCCGGTCGTCCGGCGCTGACCTATCCCCCGGCCAGGGTGAAATCGCCACCGACGACATCCAGCCGCAGCCACGTTGCCGGAAAGGTCCGGGCAATTGCGTTACGAAATAGCGGCGAGTAAGGGAAGGTGTGCGCACAGCGTCACCTGCCGGCGGGCAGATCGGTACCATGTCCCGCTATGGCGGCATTGTTCAGCCGGATCATTCCGATCTTGTTCGTCGGAGATCTGCAGGCGGAGCGCAGGTTCTACGAAGGCCTCGGATTCCACGTCACCTATGAGGGACCTGAGTACCCGTATTTCCTCGCGCTCGGCCATGGCAAGCTCGAGTTCGGCATCGAGTGGCGGTCCGATTTCTCCCCGTCCGCCCCTGATCGCGTGCTTACTTGGCAGTTCGGGGTCAGCGATCTTGATCTTGCCAAGAAACGGCTGGAGGAGGCCGGGGTAAGGTACCGCGAAGAGCTGATGACACCGAGCCCGGACTGGCACTACCGGGTGCTGCACGTCAGGACGCCGAACGGCTACCACCTCTTGCTCGAAGAAGGCAGCAACTGAGTTACCCGTCCGGGCGAGCTATTCGTCCGCGACGATCGAGCCGACCCGGTCACCGACTCCGGGGTCCCGCCTGACCAGCCAGAGGGCGTAGAGCACCGAGACCACGATGATCGCCAGCGCCGCGTACGGGAACCAGTCGAGCGGCGGCGCCTGTCCTGGCTTGACCAGGTAGTACATCGGGATCCCGACCGCGATCATGCCGAGAATCGGCAGCACGGCGTGCTTGACGACGCTGAACTCCGATGGCCGGTACCTGCGGTAGTAGAACGGCAGCGCGAGGTTGGCCAGGAAGTACACGACCAGCACCAGGATCGTGCCCATCGTGCCGGAGTCGTCGAAGAAGTCGAGCGGGTTCATGCTGTTGCCGTGTCCGCCGATCAGATGCCCGAGTGCCCAGACCACGATGATCGCGCCGGCCACGCCGACGAACAGGAAGAGCGCATTGCGCGGTGTCTGCCTCGGCGCCTGGACCCGGCCGATCCAGCGCGGCAGCAGCCCTTCGCGGCCGGCGTTGAAAATCAGCCTGGCCTGCGAGTTGCAGGCCGCGATGAGCACTCCCATCGTCGAGGTGAGGCCCGCCAGGTAGGCGAATACCGCGAGTGCGGCTAGCGAACTGTGCGCCACCGTGATGAACGGGATCGGCGCAGCGGCAAGCTTGGTCCCGTTGTTGGCGAAGCCGCTCACGGTGGCGTAGGCGAACAGCACGTACCCGACCAGCATCATCGCGACCGACAGGTAGACCGCACGCGGGACGTTGCGGCGCGGGTTGCTCGTCTCCTCGGCCAGTGCCGCCGAGTTCTCCCAGCCGATGAACAGGTACACCGCGAGCGGGAAGCCGGCCGCCAGCCCGCTGAAGCCATTGGTGATGTGATGCGGGTCGAACGGCGCGAGGCTCAGGTGGCTGCCGTTCTTGATCAGGGCAACGACCGAGACGACGACCAGGACGAGCAGCTCGAAGCCGAAGAAGAAGCCGGCCAGCCGGGTCGAGACACCGACGCCGCGCAACATCATCACGACCGCCCCTCCGGTGAGGAGCACCGAGAAGATGATCCACGGCACGTTCCAGCTGAAGTAATACTGCAGGGTCATCGACACGAACCCGCCGGAGATGGCGAGCACCGACGAGATCGCGATGATGTAGCCGGCCCCGCACAGCAGCGCGGTGGTGACCGCGCTGGTGCCGCCGAAGGTCTTGCCCACGAACGTGATGAAGCCGCCCGTCGACGGGTGCGCGCGCGAGAACTGCGCGAGGGTGTTGCCGAGCAGCGCGACCGCGATGCCGGCCGCGACGATCGTCAGCGGCGCCGCGATCCCCGCGGTGAGGACGATGAATCCGAAGCTGAAATAGAAGCTATAGGCCGGGCCGATGTTCGCCATCGTCGAGGCGGAGATGTCGATGAGGCCGAGTGCGCCCCGGTGCAGCCGCTCCGGGGATTCGGGTGCCTTGGTTTCCGTGAACGGAACCGAAGCCGATTCGCTCATGTTTCCACCCCTTGCGTCAGCCGTTTCCTTAACGGTGATGCATGAATTGTGTATGCAAGCTGGCAGAAGCGGAAGAGGCGCTCCGCGGCCATCGCGACAGGCGACCTGCCGCATCGGGACCGACGCGAACAGATCGGGCCGACTCGCCGGCCGCGACTGCGGCGAAACATGCGGTCCGGCCGGCGCGCGTGGCCACAATGGCCTGAGCTTGGTCGTCACTCAGGCAGCGGGGCCGGCGTGGCAGCCGGCGAGTCCCGGGAAGGCAGCGGCTATGGGCAGGTCAAACAGCCCGGTCTACCTGCGGGTGCTCGAGGACCTGCGGATGCGGATCCGCGAGGGCATGCTTACGCCAGGTGCCAGGGTTCCTTCCCGTAACGCGATAATCGCCAGGTACGGCGTGGGCGAGACGGCCGCCAAGCACGCGTTACAGGTGCTCGCGACCGAGGGCCTGATCGAGGCGAGGGCCGGATCGGGCTCCTACGTGCGGCAGGTGCCCGCGCGGCAGTACCTGGAGCATGACCGGCTGCACTTCCCCGGCTCGCCGTTCGGGCTCGATGAGTCAGCGGGCCCCGGGGATCATGCGCCCCGGCTGGCCTGGGAGCACCAGACCGAGCACATCGCGCCCCCGCCCGCCGTCGCCAGGAGGCTCGGCGGAAGCGCGGCCGCGGTCTTAGTCACGGCGACCCGGTACCTGCTCATCGCCGACGGCGCTCCGGTACAGCTCGCGATCAGCTATGAGCCCGCTGGCCTGACCGAGGGCACCGCAGTCGCGCTACCAGAACAGGGACCGCTGGCCGGCCGCGGGGTGATCGAACGGATGCGGTCGATCGGAATCGAGGTGGATCAGGTGGTAGAAGAGCTGGGCGTCCGCCAGTCCCTGCTGGCCGAGGCCGACGCGCTCGCGCTCCCGCCGGGCGCCCCCGTGATCCACGTCGAGCGCGTGCACCTCAGCGGCGGCGACGCGGTCGAGACCGCCGACATCGTGATCCCCGCGGATCGCCTGAGGCTGCGGTACCGGTTCCACGTGCCCGGCGGGCCGGCGTGATCAGGCACGCCCCGTCCCCAGGGCCAGCACGGCCGTAAGCCGGGATCCGGGCTCACGCCGGAGCCGTGCGAGCATGGGGCCATGCGGATAACCAGCGTCGACTCGACCGACGTGTTCAAGGGCAGCGCCGCACGGCCGCTGCAGGTAGTCAGGGTGGCGCTGGCCAACGTCGGCACCACCATGGCAGGCGAGGGCGACCGGGTCACCGTCACCGTCGACGGGCCGGCCGTGAGCACCCCCGAGCCAGTGGTGCTCAGTGGCGTGGCCCAGGGCGCGGCCGTCACGGCGGAGGTCGGAGTTGAGATCGCCGCGCCCGCGCAACCCGGTTCGACCAGGAACGTGCTGGCCACGGCGGCGGGTCCGGCCGGGACGACCGAGCTGGCCGGCGTGATCACGGTCGCCGAGCCCGGCTGGGTCATGTGGATGGTCAGCCACTTCCACTACGACCCGGTGTGGTGGGACACACAGGGCCAGTTCCTCCAGACGCGGCTGCTGCTGCCGGACGAGCACGGCGAGATGCCCGAGGTGCGAACCGCCTTCGAGCTGGTCCGGCTGCATCTCGACGCGGCCAGGCGGGACCCCGATTACAAGTTCGTGCTCGCCGAGATCGACTACCTCAAGCCGCACTTCGACGCTCATCCGGAGGATCGCGCCGACCTGCTCGACTTCATCAAGGCCGGCCGGATCGAGCTGGTCGGCGGCACCTATAACGAGCCCAACACGAACCTCACGTGCGCCGAGTCCACCATCCGCAACGCCGTCTACGGCACCGCTTACCAGCGCGACGTGCTCGGTGCCGGTGCCAGCACCGACGGCGGCGCGGGCCCGGACCGCGGAGCGGCGCGGCGGCGCGGGCCGCGCACGGCGTGGATGCTGGATGCGTTCGGCTTCGATCCCGGCTATCCGGGCCTGATGGCGGCGGCCGGCCTGACCGAGTCTTCCTGGGCGCGCGGCCCGTTCCACCAGTGGGGTCCCAACCGCTCAGCCGGCGACAACCGGATGATGCAGTTCAGTACCGAATTCGAGTGGCTGTCTCCGGACGGGCACGGCCTGCTCACCAGCTACATGGCCAATCACTACTCGGCCGGGTGGCTGGCCGGCCACCATGCAAAGACCCTCGAGAAGGCCGAGGCGGACGCTTACCGGCAATTCAGCGAGCTGGCCCCGGTCGCCACGACTCGCAACGTGCTCCTGCCGGTCGGCGGTGATCACGTGATCCCGCCGCGCTGGGCCACCGAAATCCACCGCGACTGGAACGCGCGCTACCTCTGGCCGCGGTTCGTGACCGCGGTGCCCAGCGAGTTCTTCGCCGCCGTGCGGGCCGAGGCGAACGAGCGGGGCGTCTGGATCACGCCGCAGACCAGGGACATGAACCCGCTGTACACGGGCAAGGACGTCACCTACATCGACACCAAGCAGGGCCAGCGCGCGGCCGAGACTGCCGTCCTGGACGGGGAGCGCCTGGCCACGCTCGCCTGGCTGGCCGGCGCGCGCTACCCGGCCGCGAGCCTGGACAAGGCCTGGCGTCAGCTCGTGTTCGGCGCGCACCACGACGCGATCACCGGCACTGAGGGCGATCAGGTGTACCTCGACCTGCTTGGCGGCTGGCGTGAGGCCTGGGAACGGGGTGATTCAGCCCGGCGGGACGCTATCGCGCACCTGGCCGGGCTGGCCGACACGGCCAGCCTGGCGGGCGCCGGACCCGCCGGGCCGGCCGGCGGGCCGCAGCCGCTGGCGGTGGTGGTGGCGAACTCGCTGTCGGCAACCAGGACCGCGATGGCCACCGTACGGCTTGACCTGCCCGCCAACTGGCCGGCGTGGCTCGAACTGGCCGATGATGACGGCGCTCCGGTCCGGTTCCTGGTCGAGGGCGT
>JASIBJ010000593.1 GCA_030045215.1 Streptosporangiaceae bacterium
ATCGCCCCGCCGTCCTGGGACACGCTCGCGGACGTGATCGAGTGGATGCAGCGTCACCTCGACCAGCAAGTCTCGGTCAGCGAGCTTGCAAGCCTTGCGGCCATGTCGCCGCGGACGTTCGCCCGGCGATTCGTCCAGGAGACCGGCACAACGCCGCAGCGGTGGCTCATCGGCCAGCGCATTCTGCTGGCCGAGCAGCTGCTGGAGGAATCCGGCGAGACCGTGGACCGGATCGCGGAGCGGGCCGGGTTCGGCAACGCCACCGCGCTCCGGCATCACTTCCGCATCTGGAGGGCCACCACGCCCAACGCCTACCGGCGGCTGTTCCAGGGTTCCGCATGAGTAACCGCCGGGTTGCGCTCGGCTGGCTGCCGGTGGCGGGCTTGACTCCGTACCGTGGTACGGACGGTAACTTTGCGGCATGGCTGGACTGACCATCGGCAAGCTGGCCGCCGCCAGCGGAGTCGGCGTCGAGACTGTGCGCTTCTACCAGCGCCGGGGCCTGCTCACAGAGCCGGCGCGCACCGGAACCGGATACCGGGAGTACTCAGAAGCCGACCAGGAACGACTGGTGTTCATCCGACGGGCCAGGGGCCTCGGATTTACTCTCGGCGAGATCAGCGACCTGCTCGGCCCGGCTGAGGCGAACTCGACGGCGGAGATCGTCAGCGCGGCGCAGGCCAAGCTGGCCGATGTCGAACGGCAGGTTCACGAGCTCGAGCTGGTCAAGTGCCGACTGCGCCGGCTGCTGCGCGTTTGTGAGCACGGCAGCGGTCGCGACTGCGCGGCCTTGCACTTGGGCGACCACCAGGTGACGGCGAGCATGGAAGGGGAGCGCCGATGAGCTCAGTCAGGACCGTGACCGACGAGACCTTCGCGGCCGAGGTGGAGCACAGTCCCAGGCCGGTCCTCGTGGAGTACTGGGCGCAGTGGTGCCCACCGTGCCGTCTGGTCGGCCCCGTGCTTGAGGTGATCGCGGCCGAGCACGAAGGCGACATCGACGTGGTCAAGCTCAACATCGACGAGAATCCGCGGACGACGCAGAAGTACGGCATCCTGCACGTCCCGACGATGAGCCTGTTCGCCGGCGGGCAAGTGGTCAAGGAGGTCGTAGGGGCCAGGTCCAGGGCAGCACTGGAACGCGAGTTCGCCAGCTTCGTGCAGCCGGTCGCGAGCCGTTAGCCGCAGCCGTTCTCCGCGGACTCGCGCCAGCCGCCTGGTCCGCGAATCCGCGCCAGGCCAACCAGACGCGGTTATTTCCCGCCGAATCACCAGACCGAGTGAGGTTGTCCGTAGCCGGGGACGATACGACGATCAGCCGCACGACCGCCGTCTGCCCGCGTACGGTTGGCTGGTCCGGGACGCCCAGCACGCGGGGGGCGTACGCGCAACGGGGGATCCGCGCTCGCGGGCTAAACCAGGCCAACGGAACTTTCGGATGCGCGTGGGCGGGCAAGTTCGCCGGTGAGACGCCGTGGGCTGGCAGCGCGGCTGTGCTGCCAGTCCACGGCGAGCCGATCGCGATCAGGACCGGCCGCGCGGGGCCTCCGCGGATCGTCTCCGCAGGCCAGCACGTCGGCGGAAGGCGAAGAAGACGCGGTCTGACTCGTCGCTGACCGGACTCTGGTCAAGGCTTTCCTGCTCCAGCAGATCGAAGCGGCCGGCCAGGGCCGAACGGATCCGACCGAGCGGGACGCCCAACTCATAGATGCGCTCATGGTGCAGCCGGTAGAGGTCGTCATGCTCCGGCTCGAATATCCGGGTCTCCCAGAGCGACAGCTGGTCGCCGGCTGCCCGCACCGTCATCAGCACGAGGTTGCCGTCGAACTGGTCGAGGTAGGGCGGCGCGCCATCCAGGCCGCGCAACCGGCCGGTCGTGTTCACGTCGAAGATGAACAGGCCGCCGTCGGCAAGGTGCTCGTGCACCCGATCGAACAACGCCAGCCACAGCTCGAAGGCGGGCAGGTGATTGAGCGTGTCGAATACGCAGATCACCACGTCGAACGTGACCGAGAACCGGAAGCTGGTCATGTCCGCCTGCACCAGCCGGGCGGAGGGAACCCGGTCAGCCGCGACCGCCAGCATCTGTGGCGAGCGGTCCAGCCCGGTCACCGTCAGGCCGCTAGCCAGTCCACTCAGGATTGCGCCGGTCCCGCAGCCGAGTTCGAGCAGCGTGCTCGCCTCGGGCCGGTGCCGGCCGATATAGGACTGGATCCGCTCGATCTCGTCAGATCGATCCCCCATGATCCGGTCGTAGAAGGGCGCGAAGCCGGCATAGTCGGTCACCCTGGCTATCCTGCCCGCAGGCTCTGATCGATGTCGGCGATCAGGTCAGCGGCGGGCTCGAGCCCGGCCGAGAGCCTGATCAGGCTGTCCGGCGCGGACTCGCCCGGCCACCGGCCGCGACGTTCCCAGCTGGACTCGACGCCGCCGAAACTGGTCGCAGGAACGATCAGCCGCGCCGCGGTAACCACCGCATCGGCCTCGGCTGCGCCGCCATCCAGTTCGAAGGACAGCAAAGGCCCGAAGCCCCGCGGCATCTGCGCACGGGCCAGGTCGCGTGTGCGGGCGCAGGTGCCCGGGTAGTGCACCGCGGCCACGCGCGGATGCGCTGTGAGGTACTCCGCGATCGCCAGCGCGGTTGCCGACTGGCGCTCGAGCCGCAGCGGGAGGGTCCTGAGCCCGCGCAGCGCGAGCCAGGTCTCGAACGGCCCGGCGATCGCGCCGCCGAGTGCCCGCCAGCTCCGCAGCTCCGCCAGCAGGTCCTGGTCGCGGGTGACCACCGCGCCCAGGATCAGGTCGGAATGGCCCGACGCCGACTTAGTGAGCGAGCACAGGGAGGCGACTGCGCCGAGCCGCAAAGGCTGCTGCAACACCCCCGTGGCCACCGTGTTGTCGACCACCATCGGCGCGCCCGCGGCAGCGGCCAGGCGCCCGAGCGCGGCCAGGTCTGCCAGCCGCAGCAGCGGGTTGGTCGGTGACTCGGCCCAGAGCACGGAAGAAGCGCGCCCGAGCTCGCGCTCGACGCCTGCCGGGTCCTGCAAGTCGACAGTGATCGCTTCCGCTCCGTGCGGGCGGAGCCGCCGCGCGAGCTCGCGCACGTTGTAGTAGCCGTCTCGTGGCACCAGGATCTGGTCGCGGCCACGGGCCAGCGCGAGCATCAGGGCCATCGCGGCGGCCTGGCCGGAGCTGAACGCAACTGCGTCCGCGTCCTCGATTGCACCGAGGGCTCGCTCGAGCGCTTGCCAGGTCGGGTTGCCGTTGCGGCCATAGGCGAGGTCGTCACCCGGCTCGCCGGCCGACTCGAAGATGCTCGCCAGGACGGGCGGCGGCACCACGGGCTCGCCTCGTTCCCGCGATGTCCCGGCGTGGATGATGGCTGCTTCCGCCGACTCCGGCAGCCCGTCCGACCGTCCCCGCCCGGGCAGCGCCGCCAGCAAGAACCGTCCCAGTGCCCGGTTGAACGCGGCCGGCTGTTCCAGGTTCGGCAGGTGGCCAGCATC
>JASIBJ010000594.1 GCA_030045215.1 Streptosporangiaceae bacterium
CTTCGAGTACCGGGTGATGGTGTGTCTGTCGCAGTCGACTAACCGCATGATGCGGATGAGCGTGCTCGCCATGCTGGTGCAGGGATCACTGCCCCGTCTGTCCCAGGTAGTGAGCCGCCTAGAGAAACGCGGCTGGGTGCGCCGCGCGCCCGATCCCGACGATGGGCGTTACACCCTGGCGATCCTTACCGACGAGGGGCTGGCCAAGGTGATGCAGACCGCGCCAGGCCACGTCGGCGAAGTGCGCCGCCTCGTATTCGGCCCGCTGAATAGGCCCCAGGTCCGGCAGTTGCAGCAGATCAGCCGCCGCATCGTGCGCGCAATCGACCCAGCAGAACTGCGCTACCTCGACCGCTGGCCAGATATCTAGTTCCGCCCCTAGCTCGCGACGAAGAGGCACCGCTGTGCTCCGACACCTGCCGACAGGCCGCCTGGCGCCGCCGCCAATCCAGCCAACCGCCTGCGAGCCTCCCGCCCCGCCGCGCCGGCCGGCCTGCGAGCACACCGTCTACGAGTGCTCGGCTGCGGCCAGCGCTACCTCGGCCAGCAACGCTGCTACGACTGCCAGACCTTCTGCCGCCGTGTCGGTCCAGGCAGCCCGTGTCCCGTACTGAAGCAGTCGCGATCACAGACATGAGCAATGACTGTCACACCAGGCTCGTAACCTGAGAATCGAAGCCGGAGCTACGCCCGTCCGTTTACACCGAACTCCGGACGCCACGCTTAGAGGCGGGGATAGTCACTCAGCAGATGTCAGGGCCATCGGCGAGCCTCGCGGGCTGCCCTCTGACCAGCCAAACGTGATGTGGGGTGCAGGACAGGTGTCCCGCCGTCCGCCAGGGTCTGGGTCCCAGGCTGGGTTATTGGCTGCACAGTTCCGCATCGGGGTCCGGGTGCTCCGGGCCATAAAGATCAGCGGACGCTGGGCCTTACTGTTTCCTACCGAGCTTGAACGTTTCCACCGCACTTGACATAGTTAGGCATGATCGAGCCGTACAGTTCTGCCCGTGAGGAAACCAGCGGGCTGGCGGCCGGAAACTGCGTGCTAACTGGAGCGCGGCGGCGCGGCCATTCCTCAGGTACAGCGGTACTGCACCGGGCCTCGGCTATGCCAGGGGATGGCTGAACGCGGTGCTTCGGCGACCGTGGGTCGCGGCCGCGGTTGCCGTGCTGGTGCTGGCCGCGGGGACGGCGGCCGTGCTGGCCGGACGCGGGCCGGGGATCTCGGCCCGAGACCGAAATTGGCAGCAAGATATCGCCTACCTCGCTCGGGAGTTGCCGCTGGCGCATGTCGACGGGCTGACCAACGTCAGCCTTTCGGCGTGGACGGCTGCCGCACACCGGCTTGAGCGGCAGGTGCCGTGGCTGACCAACGGCCAGGTGATCGTCGGCATGGCGCGGATGGTGGCGATGCTGCGCGACGACGAGACTCAGCTCATCCTGCCGCCGTCCGCGGTCTACCCGTTCGCGGCCCGGTGGATAGGCAACGGCCTTTACCTCATCGGCGTCCCGGCGGCCGACCGGTGGCTACTGGGGGCTCAACTGGCCGCCGTGGACGGCCACCCGATGCAGCAGGTCGTAGCCGCGCTCCGCGCCGAGATCGACTACCAGGATGCGGGCGTGGCGCGGGGCTGGGAAGTCGGCTGGGATCAGGTGAGTCCGAGTAACCCCGGATACCTGAACGACGCGAGCCTGCTGTACTGGCTGGGTGTTACCCGCTCTCCGACACAGGCCGAGTTCACCGTGCGGACCGCGCGGGCGGGCCTGCAGACGATCAGGCTGACCGCGGCCGGCGATGGCAGCGTGCCGCGGATAAGCTCCGTACCTTCGCCGCTGTACCTGCGCAATCCTGGTCAGCCGTACTGGCTGCAGATCCTTGCCCGGCAGCGGCTGGTCTACCTGAAGTACAACCAGTGCCTGCCCGGTGCCGGGTTCCAGCAGCTGGCCGCGCGGGCGCTAGCTGTCCTGCGGGCCCATCCGGCGTACCGGCTGGTCGTCGACCTGCGGGACAACCTCGGTGGCTACACCCAGCCGTTCCAGGCACTGATCCTGGGCATCATGGCCGACCCCGCCATCGACCGGCGCGGCAGGATCTTCGGCCTGATCAACGACTTCACCGGCTCAGCTGCGGCGGCTGACTCCTACACGCTGCGCCAGGCCACTAACGCGCTGCTTATCGGACAGCAGGCCGCCGATCCGCTCGACGAGTTCGGAAACGCCCGCCCGCTGAGACTGCCGCATTACGGCGTGCTCCTCGGGGTCACGACCGAGGTCGTCAACGCACCGCCGACCAGGTACGGCATCCCGGACATCGTGGTGGCGCCGACGCTGCATGACTGGCTCGCTGGGCAAGACCCAGTGCTGGCCGAGGCGCTGGCCTACGGCCGGACCACCGGACCGTAGCTCCTGCCCGCCGGTGCCAGGCGTCTCGCGACCCGCGCGGGACTCTGCCCGCCGACGGACTCGGTGCTGAGAATGGCCGCATGATGATGATCGGCGGCCGGCTGGCGGAGGACCCGCAGGATGTCGTGAGATCGGCCGGCTCATCATCGTGGTTGCGAAGCGGCGATCCCCGTCGGCGCCGAAGTCGCCTCGAATGGGCAATCGGCGCTCAACGCCGCTCGAATGCCGAGGCTGCAAACCCATAGATATTCTTCGGCGTGTTGCTGAAGCCTCAGGAAACGGGTCGGCGGGCCTCGCGCTCGCGGGTTTGCGGCCCGGCGCTCCCTGGCCTCGTCACAGCAGGCGGTCAGGGCGGACGTGTTAGCGCCCAGTAGCGGCGGGACAGGCGACGCCCACGCAGCGCGTAGCCGTATCCCCGATCTCCCACTGCACGACCACACAGTGCACGCGGGCCGGCACGCCGTCGCTTGGCGGGAACGCGAACGCAGCGATCAGCCGGGCATCGCCCATCTCAAACGATGGGGCCTCGCCGGACGCCTCGATCGCGTGCGCGATCCCTGCCGCGTCGGTGCCATCGTTCACGATGAAGCCCGAGCCGGTGGAGGTGCTGTTCGAAAGGATGTGCGGGAGTACGGCATCACCCAGCGGCGGACCAGGCCGCGGTCCCCGACCACAACCGGGAAGATCGGGCGCTGGCACAAGACGCTGCGCGCCGGAACGAAGTCAGCGTCGGCAGCGAGTTCGAGCGACAATGGCCGCGGTCTCGGCTAGCGCTGTGAATCGCCTGCTAACGCAGGCCGAACAGGCCCGGCTGGCCGGGCGGCGGAGCCAGGGCACCGGCCGGTGCAACCAAATGCCCCGCCCGGGCTCTCTTAGCAGTGTGACTGGATCCGGAGAAGGACGGCGGCGATGACCGGGCGGCGAGACATCGAGTACTCCGACTACTTGTCTGCCCGGCTCCCATCGCTCCGCCGGCTGGCTTTGCTGCTCTGTCACGACTGGCAGCGCGCTGACGATCTTGTCCAGGCCGCCATCATCCGCCTCTACGTGAAATGGGGCAAAGCAGCCGCAGCGGACAACATTGACGCCTACGTCCGCACCATCCTGGTCCGCGAGTTCCTGCATGAGCGCGGCAGCGGGTGGGCCAGGCTGGTCAGGCTCGGCGACGAGCTGCCTGCCGAGCAGGCTGCTCCTGCCGTGGACCGGGAGGCCGCGCTCGACCTGCAGGCGGCCATCGCGGCACTGCCGCCGCGGCAGCGAGCGGTGCTCGTGCTCAGGTTCTACTGCGACCAGAGTGTGGAAGCGTCGGCCCAGATCCTCGGTTGCAACCCCGGCACCGTGAAGAGCCAGACGGCTAAGGCGCTCAGCACGCTGCGGCGGCTACTCGGACCCGACGACGCCACCAGCCGGCTGGCCGCCAACCAGTCTGAACGCGGCGAGTCCGGTCCCGATCTTGACCGGACGGCGTATGACGGCCCAACCCGCGGAGGGGTTTCCTTCAATGCTTGAAGAAGACATTAAGTCGCTCTACGACCGGATGGCCGACATGGACCAGCCGCCGTCGAGCATCAGCATCCCAGGCGCCGGGCGAGCTGGCAGGGTGCGACTCAACAGGCGTCGTGCCACCGCCGTCGCCACCCCGGTGCTGGCGGCGGTCGCCGTCATCGCGATCGCCCTGACGGCCTCGATTCAGGGCGGCCTGCACGAAACGCAGCCGACAGGCACTGGGCAGCGCGCTCCGCAGTACTTCAACCCGCTCCGCCCGTACGCGCGGTTCGGCTGGCTGCCACCCGGCAGCAGGGGCGGCCTCAGGGCTGAAAACACCGGCACAATCAGCCAGGGCGAGATGTCGCTCGGCAACCCCTTGGGCGCCTCCCTCGGGCTCTACGCGGCAGGCGTCTGCCACGTCACCGGCCATGCGCTGAACTGTGCCGAGGCAGTACCGGTACCGCTCGGCCGCAGCGTTGCCCAGGTTGACGGGCACCCAGCCTACTGGACGGCTCCTCAGAAGGTGCGGAGCCCATTCGCTCTCACCACCCCCGGTGTTCTTGCCTGGCAGTATGCCGTCGGCGGCTGGGCAGTTCTCGAGTATCAATCTGCTGGCCATGCGTCCGCGAGAAATGAGGCGGTCAAGATCGCCGATCGCGTCCTGCTCGGCTACCGAGGCGAACCCGCCATCAGGTTCCCGGTCCAGCTCACGGACGTGCCTGCGAACTGGCAGGTCAACTGTGTGGCGACAAGCCTGCTCGGTCACGTCATGTACGCGACTTCAGACGTGGTAACCGCCGGGCGCGTGACCGGGTCGGAATGCGGCGACGATAACCCGCTGAACGCCCCGCACTTTGATCTCGGCCAAGGAGCGAAGAACGCGTGCGC